>NZ_ASPS01000078.1:0-1372 GCF_000517865.1 Paenibacillus sp. FSL R7-269 | reverse complement strand
CCCCGGAAGGGGAGTGAAATAGAACCTGAAACCGTGTGCTTACAAAAAGTCAGAGCCCTCTTTATGGGTGATGGCGTGCCTTTTGTAGAATGAACCGGCGAGTTACGTTTAACATGCAAGGTTAAGGTGAGAAGCCGGAGCCGCAGCGAAAGCGAGTCTGAATAGGGCGACTGAGTATGTGGACGTAGACCCGAAACCGTGTGATCTACCCCTGTCCAGGGTGAAGGTGCGGTAACACGCACTGGAGGCCCGAACCCACGCATGTTGAAAAATGCGGGGATGAGGTGGGGGTAGCGGAGAAATTCCAATCGAACTCGGAGATAGCTGGTTCTCCCCGAAATAGCTTTAGGGCTAGCCTCGGTGAATGGAGTGGTGGAGGTAGAGCACTGATTGGGTGCGGGGCCCGCAAGGGTTACCAAGCTCAGTCAAACTCCGAATGCCATTAACTTCTTGCCGGGAGTCAGACAGTGAGTGCTAAGATCCATTGTCAAAAGGGAAACAGCCCAGACCATCAGCTAAGGTCCCCAAGTGTGTGTTAAGTGGGAAAGGATGTGGAGTTGCACAGACAACCAGGATGTTGGCTTAGAAGCAGCCACCATTGAAAGAGTGCGTAATAGCTCACTGGTCGAGTGACTCTGCGCCGAAAATGTAACGGGGCTAAACACACCACCGAAGCTATGGCTAGATGCTTTGCATCTGGGGTAGGGGAGCGTTGTATGTGGGTTGAAGGTGTACCGTAAGGAGCGCTGGACAGCATACAAGTGAGAATGCCGGTATGAGTAACGAAAAGATCAGTGAGAATCTGATCCGCCGAAAGCCCAAGGTTTCCTGAGGAAGGCTCGTCCGCTCAGGGTAAGTCGGGACCTAAGGCGAGGCCGAAAGGCGTAGTCGAAGGACAACAGTTTGAAATTACTGTACCACCGTAATCCGCTATGAGCGATGGGGTGACGCAGGAGGGTAGTGACGCGGACTGATGGATGTCCGTCTAAGCAGTGAGGCTGGTGTGTAGGCAAATCCGCACACTATTAAGGCCAGGCTGTGATGGGGAGCGAAAATTATAGTAGCGAAGGTCATGATCTCACACTGCCAAGAAAAGCCTCTAGTCAGGAGAAGGTGCCCGTACCGCAAACCGACACAGGTAGGCGAGAAGAGAATTCTAAGGCGCGCGGAAGAACTCTCGTTAAGGAACTCGGCAAAATGACCTCGTAACTTCGGGAGAAGAGGTGCCTCGGTAGGGTGAATAGCCCGAGGGGGCCGCAGTGAAAAGGCCCAAGCGACTGTTTAGCAAAAACACAGGTCTGTGCGAAGCCGTAAGGCGAAGTATACGGGCTGACGCCTGCCCGGTGCTGGAAGGTTAAGGGGAGTGGTTAGG
>NZ_ASPS01000077.1:0-52449 GCF_000517865.1 Paenibacillus sp. FSL R7-269 | reverse complement strand
TTTACAAGCTCCTCGTAATTGCGTCCTTGTAAAATTATGCTACGGTTATGCGTTGGAAGCAATATCTAGTTTTAAGACACGCCCTAGTATCTGAATTGAAAAATAATGATGTCATTTTACAATCGGAATATGAATATTTTAAGAATGGTTTTATTGAATCAAAGAATAGCATTGAAATATATCGAAATAAGCTTATGAAAAAAATAATAGCAAATAACCTAAAAGTAACAAAACACCCATCCGTCCATAAAGGCAGGTGGGTGTTTGCTTATACACCATTTTTTTTACGAAAGTCAGAAGGGTTAACTCCTGTCCATCTTTTGAATTGTCTGCTGAAGTGGGAGAGGTTCTTGTAGCCTAAACGATTTGAAATCTCATTTAAAGATATCCTGGGCTGCTGGAGTAATATTTTGGCTTCCTGTAGCTTTAAGTCAGATAGATAGGTGCGGGGCGACATTTTATATATTTTTTGAAATACCTCTAATCCATAGTTAGGGCTGATCCCTAGCGAAGCAATGATGGGCTGGATGCGAATGGTGTAGTCTGAATTTCCCTGGGTGCAATTTTTCTTAAAAGCACTCTTGATGGCTTCGGCAATTTCTTTGGCGTATTTCGCAGTGGTCATGGACTGGTTAGCACGTATCTCCGTCAGGACCGGCTGGATATCTACCAGCACCTCCAATAACTCGAACAAGACCATTTGTGCTTTTAGCTTCGCTTTGGTGAACGACAACTCAGGCTCATGCAGAATATCGATCCATTTTTGAAGGCATTGTTTCAACTGGTCATGATACACATTGGAGGGCGTATAGACCCAATCACAGTTTTTCATGATTTGCATCCGCAAGGAGGGCTCGTCTATATCGAAATGAGCACAAAAATAGGTCATCGATGTAGCGGAAATACACTTATTCGTATGCTCGAACCCAGGCGGAATCAGCAGAATATCATCACGGTTCACAATGAATTGTTCATGATCCATTCTTGTCTCCTGAGCCCCATCCAGCACAATCAGAATCTCAAAGGCATGGTGGGATTCTGTAGTCATGCTCCAATCGGCAGGAACAGTCTGTGTATGTGCGCCAAAAAAGCGTATATTCCAATCAATGCGCGGCAGCAGCAGCGTCTGTGCACCTGTGTGATACCTATTCATATGTTCCAATTTGCAGCACCTGCCTTTGATTTGGGTAAATCTAGCCGTAATCATCCCATCGCTTAAGTACGTTAGTAGTTATTATAATATACATAGGCAATAGAAAAAGGGTAAATAATATGGCTAAACAGCGAAGGGAAGCAAATAAATGACGAAGATTAATAATCCAATAATCCCTGGAATGGCACCAGATCCCTCTATTATTAGAGTGGATGATGTGTATTATATTGCGACATCCACGTTTCATTGGAATCCCGGCATTCAAATTTTCAAGTCAACCGATTTAGCGAACTGGGAGCTGACGGCCTTTGCCCTGAATAAAGGTGAAGTGAATCTAAGAGGCACTAATACTCCAGCCGGGATCTGGGCACCGCATCTATCCTATGATTCTTCTACGAACCGGTACTGGTTAGCCTATTCGCATATGTTGAACATGGCAGGCCGTGAATTTAACTCGGATTCCTATGCCATGTGGGCAGAAGATATCCATGGACCCTGGTCGGAGCCTATCTATCTGACATCCATCGGTTTCGATCCGGCGCTGTTTCATGATGAAGACGGCAAACACTATGTGTCCATTCTTGAATGGGAGACCCGTGAAGGGTATCAGGCGCCTGGACATATTGTGATCGCTGAATTTGATTTGAATGAGGGGAAGATCGCTGGACAATGGCACCGGGTGACGCAAGGATTCACCAGCCGCGGCTGTGCTGAAGCACCGCAGATCTATAAATATAGAGATATGTACTATCTACTATTAGCTGCTGGCGGAACGGGATATGCTCATGGTGTTGAGCTGGGACGTGCGGAGAATATTTTTGGCCCCTATGAACCGCATCCGTCGGGAGAGCCCATTATCACCTCCTCGCCGCGCCATCTATTCTCACTGGGTAATCCGGATGCCGGGCATTTTGAGATGTATAATCCAGGCTCAATCATGCAAAAAGCAGGTCACGGCTCATTAGTTCAAACCCAAACAGGCGAATGGTACATTGCCCATCTAATGTCACGGCCTGTGGAAGGAACGCTTTTAAACCCATTAGGCCGTGAAACCTCGATCCAAAAAATGCATTGGACAGTAGACGGCTGGCTGGAAATGAAGGATGGATCGAATGTAGCCAAAATGGAAGTTGAGGGGTTAACAGGTGTTGAATTAGAGGGGGACAGGCTCTCTCATGATGTATTCGATGATTTTAACCAGGAGCACTATGATATTCATTTTCTGACTCCATACCGGGACCAGCAAGCAGCATGGGTGAATACGGTTGAACGTCCGGGTTACTTACGCATTCATGGAGGGAATTCTTTCTTCTCGCAGATTAATCCGGCGATGTTGGCCACGCGTGCAACCTCCCTTCATTATGAAGTTCAAACCAAGGTGGAATTTCATCCCGATCATTATTCGGAAACGGCGGGGATGGGGCTATACTATGATTCGAATAATTGGCTGTATGTTCACTTGACCCACTCCGAATCAGAGGGCACCGTTCTATCTGTGCTGCAGGCCAAGCTGGGGGAACGTATTGAATTGGTCCACAATTACATTCCAGTCCCTGAAGACACAGCGGAGCTCAAGCTGATCTATCATTCAGGCATCGCGAGTATCCTTTACCGCTTCGGGGATAACGGGGATTGGCAAGCTTTTGCAGAGAATATCGATGCTCTCTATCTGTCGGATGAAGGCGTGAACGGGGAGCCGGGGGAGATTGGCGGATTTACAGGCTTGTTCAATTTCATCGGCTCCGTGGATGCCCACCAGCATGACTCCTACGCTGATTTTGAGTACTATAGAGTTAAGAATTACTAACAGGAGTGGTGAATGGTTGTGAAGAAAAGTAGACAAACCCCCGTGCTGGTCGCGGTCTCTATCCTGCTCATTATTGTCAGCAGCCTGATCCCCTCGGCTCAGTCGGCTTGGCTGGGGGCGTTACAGACTCTTATGCTGGGAGCCGGATTGCTCGGCTGCTGTATGGCTTTTTGGCGGTTTGCCAAGGGCGGTAAGGGTGGTAAGGGCAAGAGCTGAGTTCTATGTACTGAACGGTTGGCGAAGACAGGATCGATGCATCGGATGGTTGAGCTATGTAAGGTGAGCCAAGCACTGCATGGATGCTGGTGCTGAGAATCAAGGACTAAGTCGCGGCGGATGCTGCGGCTTTTTTTGATAGAATCTATATGTTTTGGGATCCCCGCAAAGTACCTGAGTCATTTATCGAAGCTAAAGCCCCACTTTGAGGGGTCATTTTGTTTTGTAGGGGGACCCAGAGGCCCTTATTTTGTGAAAAAGACCGATTCTCTCCCCTTTGCGGACAGAGAGGACGTTAAAGGGCTGTGTGGAGACGGAAATGAGGCGGAATAGGTTAATTAAGCGCCTCTCAGTCCGCATGGCCTTCGGAATGGTCCCATTTGCCGAAATAGGGGATCTGTAGTCCGCATGGCTCACCATCCATCACCTTCTTCGACATCCGTACCCTAATCCCGCCACATCCAACTCGTTCCGCGGCTCTCATTCCTATAGCCCGCGTATCCCGCGTTATACCCAGTCTCATCCCGCCGAAGGACGATGGACCGCAGGCAAGGCAGAATGGGCGGCTGCCATCTGTTCGCGTATTCCTCTAAGCCGGGCCTTCAGCTCGAGGATGCTGCAATCCAGGATCTGGCTGATGTCGGGCAGGGGGAGCTGGATGCCGTACCATAAGGCACTGGCAACGTGATCGTCCCAATTAAGCAGGGTAGCAGCGCAGCGGCTATGATCCCGGGCGAGCACAGCACATTGGCGGATGCACTCTCTGTAGGCAGCCGCAGCAGCGCTGTCCCCTGAGAGGCTGCTCTTCAGCCATAGTGGATGGAGTGCCACGAAGGTGGCGGTGGTTGCTTGCTCGGCGCGGGCGCCTTTTTCCAGCAGAAGGCAGCTTAGCGCATAGACGGGACTGCTATATTGCCGGGTGTAGTGGTTGAATCCGGCAGCAGCGGCTGCCGTGGGCGATAAGGGGTCAGGCATGTGGTCACGTTCCTTTCTGAATCTATACTGTGCAATTCATTCCAGCGCGCAAAAAACCGCAGGCAGAGGAGGACCTCTGCCTGCGGTTGTGGATAACAGGCGTAAGACGCCTGGCACAAAAGCGTGGCGGATCAGGGCTCTCTCCTTACGCTTACGAGGTTAGCTGTCGGATTCGGACGGTGAGAGTCGCCCTACCTGCCGGAGACCTGCGCGTGGCATTCTCCTTCGGATTCACCCCAAGTCGGCCTGACGGCCGGATGGTTCCCCCGTTTTCCACATGACGGAAATTCAGCGTGCATGCATTGATTGTTTTCATGAATGCATTCATTTGCTTTCAACACGAATCATACTCTTTTCGGAGGGGGTTTGTAAAAATGGAAAAGAGTGCTATTCGCCTTTTTTTCAGCAAATGGCTGAATGGCTGTGCATAGGGAAGCTAAAACACCTATATGTAGCAGATTATCTGCCATTTATCTCGCTCAAGCGCTGTTTTTTATTTTTGGCAGAGATCACCACCACAGCGGAACCTTCTGATTCTTCCAGGCAATGATCCGCTTCACCTCACGAACGGTTCCTGTTGTAATCTCATAGTCGCTGCGCTGCGCTGCATGAAGGTCCAGGAAGTGCAGCATCCCTCCATAAGTCCCAACAGCCAGCAGCGTCTCATCCGGATTGATAGCTAACCCTGAAATAGTGCTTCCGGCATAATAACGCCACAGCTCCCGCCCCTCTGCATCAATGAGCCTTAAGTAGCCATAAGCGTCGCCAATGACAACACCCTCTTTCAGCGCTGCCGCTGCATACACCCGGGCTTCCTCGTTAACAAGCGGATATTCCTGGTCTGCCGGGAGTTTTCCTGCTACCACATCTTCAAGGGGAACGGCAAGGGTAACGCCATTATAGAAGTGGCAGGCATTGAACCATACGCTATGCTGGTCCTTCGTAAATATAGTATAGTGCGGGTAACTGGATTCCGGATTGAATAAGTGAACCTGCCCTGAAGTTATGTCATATAAAAGATGATCACTGCCCTGGCTGCCATAGGAAATCCATCTTCCATCCGGAGAGACGGCACCATGCGGCATGTCAATTTCAATGTGCTCTATCTCATCTGCTTTATATTCTTCGAGATCAGGATGCAGCAGATTCACCTCCCAGGGCTTCTCCTCCGATTGCTGGACCAGGAAAATTCCCTGGCTCATAACAAGCAATAACGCCCCGCCCCCGTTAAAAGGAATGACCTGCTCCAAGGGTAACGCCTGGTCCAGGCTGTCTATGTCCAAGACGGGAAAGTCCGGGTCCAGCGCTTGAATCGTTCCATTCAGCTCACGCCATGAGAGGGTTGCTACAACTGTGCCCTGAAGTGTGCTGTTCATGGATTGCATAATGGTAATCCCCTGAGTTCCGGCGAGCGCATAGAACTGATTATCAGGTGATGCCCCAACCAGGCTAAACTCGCCGAATACGGAAATAACATCCTTATGTACAACCACAACTGCATTCTTCTCCCAGGGGGTACCGGTACTGAATACCACAGCATCATCACTGATGAAATGGATACCGCGAATCGCCTGCATCTCCTTCTGAAAGTGGCCGGAGAGCGGCCACGTTGCCGCCGGCAATTGCGCCCGCAGCTCAGCCATCTCACCGTGCTCATTAGCTCCTCGAATCATCTTATAGATTTTGGCGGCGAGGGTCCCGCGTGTATCCTCTGCGGGTTCATTTCCCGCTTTGTCCCAGCCTTCAGTCAGTCCTTTATGTACGAATTGGTTAACGTCGCCCGCATAACGCTGCCCTTCTTCACGCCATTTGGCAGCCTGCTCATTTTGTAGCCAGTTCAATTGATCAGTCCTCCTGTTCCAGATATATATAAACATACATATTTTACATCAATGAATCGCAAAAAAAGGTACTGCTCCTGTTGAGAGAACAGCACCTTTGTGTATATTACAGAACAGCAGCATCCATAAGCTCTTGAAGCTCAGGAAGATTGAAGCCCTTGACTGCCCGGTCCCCGGATACAGTGACTGGAATGCCCATGAAGCCCAGCTTCTCCACTTCCTCCTGATAGACCGAGCTTATCATCACATCCCGCACCTCGAAGGGAATGCCTTTGCTCTCCAGCAACTGCTTGACCTGATTGCATTCGCTGCAGCCGGAGGTCGAATAGACAATTACGTTCGCGCTCATTGCTCCACTGCTTCCTTTATCGCTTTTTGGGTAATCTTCCAGTGTGAGGTGTTCCAGCGGACTTCGCTGTCCTCCAGCAGGAAGATTTGCGGGGATTCATGCTTGATTCCGAAATCCTCAGCAATCTGATTGGAGACAGGACGGTCTTCGATCACATGGACAACGGCTGCAGGAGTATCTGAATGCTGTGCATAGGCCTGGAATTCTTCGTTGGCCTTGGCGCTGATCGGACAGGTGGTGCTGTGCTTGAAGAGCAGTTTTTTGCCAGGCTGCCCGATATATTGCTCTAGTTCTTCCTTAGTGTGAATTTGTTGAATAGACATCGGAGGATCACCTTCCTGGGTAAGAGTTAATGAAACCTGTTGTCAACAATTGTGTTGTTAACAACTATTAATCATGATTGTAACATAGTTCAAAATTAAAGCAAAAGTAAAGTTCTGCTTAGTCCGGCCCCTCCCTTGAAGGATGTTGTTAACGGCCCGAGGCCATGCTAATGTGAGAGGGATGAATCTAGGCTCGGTGCATAATCATGCAGATATGAGGGGGGAGCTCATGAAAAGGGTTGCTTGTGTTACCGGTGCTGACCGTGGACTGGGATTGTGTCTCGTTCGATCTCTTTTGGAGAGTAAGTACATGGTGTTTGCCGGACAGTATTTGCCGGACCCTGCGGCATTGGAAGCTTTGAAAGCGCAATACCCGGATAGCCTGAGGCTGGTCCCTCTTGATATCGGCAATGCAGGGAGCGTAAAGGAGGCTGCACGGAGTATTGCCGGGAGTACAGGGCACCTTGATATGATTATCAATAACGCGGGGATTATCCACCGGTCGGATGATGCAACGGTGCTCGTGGATATGGATGATGAAGCGATGGCGGAGATTTATAACGTGAACACGCTTGGTGCGCTGAGAGTGAGCAATGCATTGATGGGCTTACTGCTGCAAGGCCGCCAGCGTCTGGTGGTTAATATCTCGTCGGAGGCCGGAAGCATCGGACGGAACAAGCGGATCAATATGTATGGCTATTGTATGTCCAAGGCCGCACTTAATATGCAGTCTTCGCTGCTGCACAATCATCTGCGTGCGATGGGCGGACAAGTGATGGTCTTCCATCCCGGCTGGCTGCAGACCTATATGAACGGGGAGAAGGATGCGAAGGCGCCTGTAACTCCTGAAGAATCGGCAGGCAAGATTATGACAATCGTTCATAACCATAAGATGTATTTGGCTGAAGAACCGGCTTTTATCGATCTGGACGGCAATCTCTGGCCCTGGTGACACGAACATTCAGGACAGGCTATCTTGGCAAAAGAGAGGTGTGTACATCATGTCTTCATACAAAGCACTGGCGTTCGGCAGCTATACTGAAGTGAAGTACCATCCCTTCGAGGGAGTAGACCGTGAACTGGAGCAGCTCCTTGAGCCCGAGTTCCATGTGGTCTCCACGGAGGATTACGGACGGATGAACCGGGCAGAGCTGGCAGAATGCAGACTGGTGATCTCCTATACGGAGTTCTCCGAGGAGCAATTACCCACTGCGCAGAGCGGGGCCCTGCTCGCTTATGTGGCTGGCGGCGGCGGGCTGCTTGTCGTGCACAACGGCATATCCCTGCAGCGTAATCAGGAGCTTGGGGCGATGCTTGGTGCCCGGTTCACCCATCATCCGGCGTTCACAGCGCTGCAGATGAAGGTGACTGCGCCGGAGCACCCGATTATGGAGGGGATATCTGATTTTGTTATAGAGGATGAGCCTTATTATTTCGAGCAGCATCCCCACTTCGGGACAACGGTGCTGGCCGAATATCCGCATGACGGAGCGATGAGACCGGCGGCATGGTGCCATGCCTTCGGTGAAGGCCGGGTGGTCTATCTGATGCCTGGGCATCATCTGCCTTCCTTCTCCTCAGAGCCGCTGCGCCGGATGATCCGCAGAGGCGGATTGTGGGCTGCCGGAATGCTGTAATACGTGACGCTTATGATAAAAGGCAGGATACCGCTTGGATAACATGCGGTGTCCTGCCTTTGTGTAAGAAATGGGATGATCAGCTATGATGCCCTATTTCGGGGGCTTAAGCATCAGCAACAGGGACGACCTCGTTCTGATGAAGAGCTTCCAGTACCTCTGCCCGCAGCGTATCGGTGAAGGCGGCCCAGACCTTTTTGCCGACATCCAGCTCTTCGCGCCCAATCGATTGCAGCGTCTCAAGCCATACCCGCTTGTCATTAATGAGTCCGAGCTGGTCCTGAATGTCCTTATAGAAGGCTTCATGGGCATGGAATTTCTGATTTAGCGCAAAAGCAGCCGCATTTGCCGTATAACGCAGTTCCTTGGCGGCGATCCGCAGCTCATGCAGAGCTTCGAAGGCTTCCTGCGATTCGGCTGCCGGACCCTTGAATAGGGTCTTACAGGATTTTTTCTTCTGTTCAAAGGCGACTTCAAGCTCGCGCATGGCTACATTGGCGTCTTTTTTGGCAGCGAGGGGTTCTAGGCCTGTCTTAATAAAAGGTGTCCACAGCGCTTCGAGCGCGTGGCCGGACAGCTTGGGCAGTGCCTTCTTCAGCTTCTTGCGGGCAGCCTTCCGTGTATCCTTCTGGTGTTCGATTACCGCCTTCAGCAGCTTGGCAGTCTTCTTATCGCCCGCCGCCTCCGCCGCCTTGCGCCGGTCCTCAAAAGACCCGATCAGCACATCTGCATCACGGACTCTGCCGAGCTTCTTCTGGGCCTGCTTGAAGCTTGTATACAATTCTGCCGTTGCAGTATGGCCCGGATCAAGAATGGACAACAGCGTCAGCAGCTTGCGGCTATTGACTCTGGCCTGATGAATATCCTCATCGTTGAACCCTTTGCGTGCATCCTTGCTGTAGTCCTGAAAATTAATATACAGCTTGTGCATGGCCTGTTCCCATTGCCTGGATTTACTAAGTTGCCTGTCCTTTGCCTGTGGTTCGGTTGTCATGCAGCATCACTCCTAGAGGTTGTGTATAGCATGAGCTTATGCGCGGATCTTATGGCTGGTATATTCTTCTGTACTACATTAAGGATAACGGGTTCGCTCCGCCATTTCAAATCTGTAAGGGGATACATTGCCGATTGTACGGTGCGGGTAGAGATCGGTTACAATGTGAATAGTTAACGGAGCTAAGATTAGCGCAGGTCTTATAGATAGAAAGGGGAATCAGCATGCGGAGTGAGCCTTATGATGTACTGGAGAGCGGGGCGGCGGGAAGGCTGCCGGAGCAGATGATCCTCTTCACACATACCGGCGGTGAAGCAGGGGAAGAGAGAGAAGAGGCATCTGCGGAGGATATGCTGATTCCGTTCGCTTTTGAAGAGGTGCTGTGCCGTGATGTCGGGGCCGGGAGGGTCCCGCCGGTGCTGCATCTCTGGAGCCACCCCGGCGGAGTCGCGCTGGGGCTGCGGGACAGCAAGCTGCCCCGCGCAGCAGAGGCGATGCAGGCGCTGGAGCAGCAGGGCATCCGTACGGCAGTCCGCCATTCGGGCGGCGCTGCGGTACCGCTGGATGCGGGAGTCATCAACGTGTCCCTCCTGCTGCCGAAGCCTGCGGGCAAGCTGGACTTCCACGATGATTTCCGGCTGCTGGCTTCGGTCATTACCGAAGCGGTAGCTGCGGGCTATCCGCAGGCAGCGGCGCAGATCCGGGCGGAAGAAGTCACCGGGTCGTATTGCCCCGGTGATTTCGACCTGGCGATCGGCGGCCGCAAGTTCTGCGGCATCGCCCAGCGCAGACAGAGCAGCGCGTACTTCGTCCACGCGTTTGTGATTGTGTCCGGCCCGGGGCTCGCGCGCGGAGAGCTCATCCGCCGCTTCTATCAGGATGCAGCGGACGGCGATGCCTCCCTGGACTATCCGCGCGTGCGGCCGGAGACCATCGCCGCGCTCGCGGAGCTTGGCGGCCCGGCTTCGGCGGCCGAATTCACCGCGGGCATCCGGCAGGCAGTTGCCGGCCGGGGAACCCGCCTGCTGCCGGCGGAACTGCTGCAGCAGGAGACGGGCTACAGCCTGCGGTACAACGACCCGCAGGTGCTTGAAGCAGCGCATATGCTGCGCGAGAGGTACGCCCGCTGAGGCGGGCTGTATGCGAAAAACAGCCCCCAACTACATATACAACTCCGGACGCCGGTCCGCGAAGACCGGGATCTGCCCCCGTACCTCCCGGACCCGGGCGAGGTCAAGCTCGCCGCTGAGGATCTCTTCGCCGCCGGAGGCCTCGCTGACAATCTCGCCCCAAGGATCGATAATCAGGGAATGTCCAGCGAAGGTATTCGCCGGATCTGCCCCTGCCCGGTTACATGCCACTACGTAGCACTGGTTCTCAATTGCCCGGCTGATCAGCAGCGCGCGCCAGTGAGAGAGGCGAGGGAGCGGCCATTCAGCGCTGATGAACAGGATCTCAGCCCCTCCGGCCATATGGACCCGGACCCATTCCGGGAAACGGATGTCGTAGCAGATCAGCCCGGCGCAGGTAATGCCGTCCAGCATGAACAGTCCTTTGGCGGAGCCGGGCTGGAGGTAGAGATGCTCCTCCATCAGCTTGAACAGATGCAGCTTGCTATACTCCCCGGTGCACGCCCCGCTGCGGTCAAAGACATACATACTGTTCGTAATGCCGCCGTTCTCCTGCCTGACGGCAATGGAGCCGGCAATGATATTCACGCCGTATTCCCGGGCCAGACCTGACATCAAGGCGCCTGTAGTATGTCCGCCGGTGTCGGCGATCTCGCCCAGCCGGGTCAGATCATATCCCGTTGTCCATAGCTCGGGAAGAATAATGCAGTCCGGCCGGCCAGCGGCAGCTTCACGAATTTTGCGCACGGCGGCAGCATAATTCACCTCCGGTTTGCCAAATGCTATATCGAGCTGAATCAGGGCTATTTTCATACAGCAGCCTCCTCCAAAAATTATTAGGGTCAACGAATTGGGTGTAAAGTATGTTTTGTCGAAAAGGTTTTGCACAATTTACTTGCGTTAGGGGGTTAATCTTGAGCAAAGTTCAGCCGGATGAACATAAGATCTTTCAACTGCTGCAGGCCCTGCACAAAGAAATCGGCCCCAAATTCGAGCGCTGCGCCGGCATGACGCCAACCCGCTTCAGGCTGCTGCAAGAGCTGTACCGGACTTCCGAGATCAGTCAGATTGCACTGCAAAAACTTCTGGAAATCGATGCAGCAGCAGTTACCCGCCACCTGAAGGGACTTGAAGAGAACGGGATGATTGCCCGCCGCAATAATCCATCCGATAACCGGGTGACGCTTGTCTCCCTGACCGTTCAGGGCCGGGATCATATCCATGACTACCGGGAGAGCAAGACCGAGTTCATCAGCGATCTGCTGAACGGATTCAACGAACAGGAGCGCACGGTGCTCGCAGAGATGCTTACCCGGCTGCAGCATAATATCAATGTACTGTAGCCGTAACCTATAATCAAACCCATAAAGGAGCTATTTCACATGAACACTACCAAAAACAATGACTTCACCAGCATTATTACAGGACGCCGCTCGATCCGCAAATATGATTCATCCGTCAAAATCAGCAAAGAGGAAATGACAGAGATTCTGACTGAAGCTACGCTGGCGCCTTCGTCCGTGAATATGCAGCCTTGGCGTTTTGTAATCATCGAAAGCCCTGAAGCCAAAGCTAAGCTGGCCCCTATTGCCAAGTTCAACCAGACTCAAGTCGAAACCTCTGCAGCGGTGATTGCCGTATTCGGTGATATGAATAACTTCGATTACGCTGAACAAATCTACGGAACGGCTGTTGAACGCGGACTTATGCCTGCCGAGGTAAAAGAAAGACAGCTTGCCGCCCTCGGTGCCCACTTCGCTAAGCTGCCCGCAGATGTGAACAGAGAGACTGTGATGATTGACGCCGGTCTGGTCTCCATGCAATTGATGCTGTCCGCCCGCGCACACGGGTATGACACCAATCCGATCGGCGGATTCGAAAAGGATCAAATCGCAGAAATGTTCGGTATGGACAAAGAGCGCTACATTCCGGTTATGCTGATCTCGATCGGCAAAGCACTAGATGAAGGCTACGCCTCCGTCCGTCTGCCTATCGACACGATTGCTCAGTGGAAATAACGTTATACCCATGAAATTCTAGGAGGAAGATCTGAATGATTATTATCCATGCACTGCTTCATGTGAATCCTGCACGGGAGGAAGAGTTCCTGGCCACGGCGAAACCGCTGATTGCCGCCACGCACGAAGAAGAAGGGAATCTGTCTTACGAGCTGTATAAGCATGCAGCTGACGGAAGTCTCTATATTATGATTGAGACCTGGCGTGACCAGGCCGCCGTTGCCGCTCACAACACAAGCCCTCACTTCACCGGCTTCGCCTCCAAAGCGGGAGAGTTCCTGACCGCACCGCTTGAGGTTAAGGTGTATAGTGCTGAGGAATTGAGCAAATAATTAAGGTGTTAAATGATTAACCCTATACAATTTGGAATCCCGGGATGCTCCGGCAGTCTAATGACTGCTGCGGCATCCTTTTTTGTTTTGGGGTCCCCGCAAAGTACCTGAGTCATCACCTACGCTAAAGCCCCACTTTGTGGGGTTATTTTGAATGACCCCATGCCGTTTATAAAACGTACAAGCCGGGTATCTTACCTTACCCTGACTTGACTTGTCATTTGCTGGCGAAGCAGGCGCGGGAAGAACGAAGGAGATGAAGACAGCATGACTAGTGTACATAACAATCACCGGTTACCCTCAATTTCTGCTGCTGCGGACCAGGACGGACAGCTCCAGCAGGATCTCATAGATTACGTGAATTATCATATTTCGGGCGGCTCCCTGGCCTCGCTGACCGAAGGCGCGGAGGAAGCTGAGCCGGCTTTTGCCCCTCTTTTGCAAAGTGATACCGCGCGCGCCTACCGACAGGAGTGCGGGGGCGTCATAACCGATATGCAGCAGCTCGGGCAGCTGCCGGGTATAAGCCAGGAATGGCTTAATCAGCTCGCGGACACAGTAGCGGGACTCGATTCCGGCAAGCTCAGGGCGCTGGCCCCGCAGACCACCCGGCATAACCGGGTAGATCCTTATGTGAACGGGCCGCAATGCCTGGACATGCTGCTCGGCGAGATCCGCAAGGCTGAACGTTATATTCATCTGTCTGTCATGCTGTTCTTCAATGATCATTCGGGGAACCTTATCGCGGATGAGCTGCTTCATGCACTTGAGCGCGGGGTAGAGGTCAGAATAATGGTGAATTATACAGTCACTGCGCTCGGATACGGCCAGAATCTGGAGGTGGGGCAATTCTCCGACATTGCCGGGCGTCTGGAGCAGGCGGGAGCCAGGCTGCTGGATACCTTCCACTCCTATTACGGTGCGGAGGAATGGGTTGCGAAGCGCAAGGCGCTGAAGTCACAGGGCGTGCCTGAGAGCATCCTTTTTCTGCAGGATAAGGTTCAGGAGGATGTGGAGGTGACCGGGCTGAATGTGATTGACCACCGCAAATTCATGATTATAGACGGAATAACTTCTATTATCGGCAGTCTGAATATCGGGGACCAGTATACCTTTGCGACACCTATCCAGGAAGCCCCGGACCAGCAGGTGGATGGACGTCCGCTCGGTATCCCCGCGAAGGAAGAGGAGTGGCATGACGGCTGCTTCCGCATTCAGGGGGCAGTGGCCCAGTCGCTGAACGCTGTTTTTCACTCCAGGTGGCTGCTGCTCGGGGGAGATCACTTTGACCTTGCGTCACCCTTTTATCGTCCTGCGGTGGACTATGCGTTCGGGGAGGAGGAGTGTACGCTCTTCGCGAGCTTTCCCGGCAACCCGGTGAATCTGATTCAGCAATATATTCTGGATGTGATCACCTATGCAGCCGATGAGACCCTTATTGTGAATCCGTATCTGATCGATCAGGCCTTCTGGGACCGGCTGGGTGAAGTGGGGCCGGAGCGTGCCTGCCATCTCGTCATCTGCAATCCGCTGGAGGTTAATGACCATCCGACGAACCGGGCGGCGGTGCGCAGCAACATGTATGTTCCCTTTTGTAACGGCGTATCCTTCTATGATTATAGTGCGACTGAACGCTTCTCCCACTGGAAAATCATCTACGACCACAGAGCGCAGGCGGTATTTCACGGCTCGTATAATATTAATGAACGGAGTGCCTGCCATGATTACGAGCTGGGCCTGCTGGTGAAGGGCAGAGATCTCGCGGAGAAGGTGAAGCGCATGATTGATTATGACCTCAGCGTCTCCCGTAAGATCAAAGGCAAACACGAGTTCTTCAAGCATCCCTGGCTGCATCCCAGCACGTATCTGAATAAAGCAACGCAGAACTACACCTGATATCCTCTCCGGCGTCCGGTCATGTATAATGGCGATATACCAATGAACGAAGATGGAGCTAATGAAGATGAACATACACATTCTTGGACAAGGTCCCCGGACCGGGGAAATCAGATTCGCGGCAGCAGAATGGGGGGAAGCCAGAGCCATCTGGTGCGGGCCGCCTGTACAGACGGGAGAGGTCTGGGAAGCTGAATGGGAGCTGCCGGCGCTGTTCATGAGCTGGGTCGATATTGTGCCGGCTCCCGGAGGTGCCTTTGGCCTGCGTATCGAAGGGGACATGGTTATCCTGACGGGCGTGCTGGAAAATATAGAGGAGGACGGCGCGGGTTATCTGCGGATCGGCCGCGACCTGATCATGTTCGAATGCCTGGGCGAACCCATGGCGCTGGGCGGGTTCGTTGAGCTGAGGACCCGTGAAGTGAGGCTGTATCCCGTGAATCTGTAAGGGCCGCAGGGCACCCGGCTTACGAACGATTTCCTGCCCCGGCATAGCCACCTTCAGGCAAATGCGCTAATATAATATAGATTGAAACAAGTAACAGCATAAGGAGCAGAAATCTGATGAACAGCGATATTCAACAATTTAAGACGGAATTCTTCAAGGCGCTGGCTCACCCGATGCGGATTCGGATTCTGGAGTTGCTTAGCGAAGGCGAGAAGAATGTGAACGAGCTGCAGGCGATTCTGGGCTCCGAAGGCTCTGCGGTATCCCAGCAGCTGGCCGTCCTCCGGGCCAAAAATGTGGTCACCAGCGTCAAGGAAGGGACCACTGTCATCTATGCCCTCCGTGATCCTCTGATCAAGGAGCTTCTGGCTGTAGCCAGGCAGATTTTCGACAATCATCTGGTGAGTACCATTTCCCTGCTCGAAGGCATCCGCAGCGAATAACCCCGGCTTCCGGGGGCGGATTACCCCGTTGACAAGAGCAGCGGGCAGGAGTAATGTGAGTATTATATTCAAATAATCAGATATTTAGAGAAAAGAAGGTTATAGGATGACAGGGTGGGGCCGTTTCAAAGGCTATAACATTGCTTCGCTGCGCAAGGATATCATTTCAGGGACAATCGTCGGCGTTATTGCCATCCCTCTCGGGATGGCATTTGCTATTGCTTCCGGTGTGAAGCCGGAGTACGGAATTTATACAACCATTGTGGCCGGTATACTGATTTCCTTATTCGGCGGGTCCAGGTTCCAGATTGGCGGGCCTACGGGTGCATTCATTCCTATTTTGTTCGCCATTGCGATGCAGTACGGGTATGAGAATCTGCTGATTGCCGGAATGATGGCCGGGGTAATTCTTGTCTTGATGGGTGTTCTGCGGCTGGGGGTATTGATTAAGTTCATTCCGAAGCCGGTGACTATTGGTTTTACGGCCGGGATTGCCGTTATTATTTTCAGCGGGCAGATTGCGAACTTCCTTGGCCTGAGGGATATGAAGCGGCATGAAAGCTTTATCGACAATATGAAGGAGATCGGGGCGCATCTCTCCACAATCAATCTGTATAGCATTCTGACTGCGGGAGTATGTCTCGCCGTAGTGGTGCTGGGGTTGAAATTTGCTCCGAAGGTGCCGGGTTCTCTGATCGGACTGTTGTGTGCTACGGTTATCGCTGCCCTGTTCTTCAGCGGCAAGGTGACGACCATCGGCTCTGCCTACGGAGATATTCCGAATACACTCCCTAGCTTTCACTTCCCGGTCATTACATGGGAGAAAATCAAGCTGCTGATCCGTCCGGCCTTTGTCATTGCACTGCTGGGGGCCATTGAGTCGCTGCTCTCCGCAGTCGTGGCCGACGGCATGTCGGGCAGCCGCCATGACAGCAACCGGGAGCTGATCGGTCAGGGGGTCGCCAATATCGCTGCGCCGTTGTTCGGCGGGATACCGGCTACCGGCGCGATTGCCAGAACCGCCACCAATATCCGCAGCGGCGCCGCGTCCCCGCTCTCCGGGATCATTCACGGTGTAGTGGTGTTCCTGATCCTGCTGCTGTTCGCCCCGTACGCCTCCAGCATTCCGCTGGCAGCGATGGCCCCGATTCTGATGGTCGTAGCCTGGAATATGAGTGAACGCAAGGAATTCCTTCATCTTCTGAAGCTGAAGACCGGGGATTCGCTGGTGCTGGCGATTACCTTCCTGCTGACGGTATTCGCCGATCTGACCGTGGCGGTAGAGGTGGGGCTGATCCTGGCCGTTGTCCTCTTCGTCAAGCGTATGGGCGAGGTACACAGAATCTCCAAGGTGCTGCCTGACCCGTCTTCCGTCAAGGTCGAGGCCCATATGGTAACCGAGAGCCACGACTGTCCGCAGATCGGAATCTACAATGTGGAGGGACCGCTGTTCTTCGGAGCCGCTTACCGCTTCGACCACACCATGCCCGAGCTCGGCCCGGATCAGCCTAAGCTTATCCTGCTGCGCATGGGCAAGGTGCCGCTGATGGATACGACAGGCGAGGCCAATCTGGCAGCGCTGGTGAAGGACCTGCAGGCGGCAGGCGGCAGGCTGATGATCTCAGGCATCCAGAGCCAACCGCTTGAGCTGCTCAAGAGAACAGGACTGTATGACCGGATCGGTGCCTCCCAGTTCTATGATCATACCGGCGAAGCGATCAATGATGCGCTGGGCAGCGTGAACCCCAGCCGTTGCCGGGGCTGCGCGCATGCGGCCTTCAGAGAATGCAGCGCCCTCTCAGGGCTGGAGGAATCCTCATCGCGCAGCGCGGCCTTCAAGGGCCGCACTCCGGCGGTGGCCCGCAAGCTGAGCGGCGGGGTATAACCCTTGTAATCCGGACAAAGAAATCGCCTTTTTGGTAAAATGGAGGGTCCGCCTTCCATCCCAAAAGGAGCGATTTCTTTGTCGTTTACTATAACATGTACCGGCTTTATCCTATATTATCCTAAATCTCCTGCGTGTAGAATCATATCGACCAGACCTGGGAAACGTGTATTTAAGTCATCCTTTCTGAGCGAATAAAAGTGCTGTTTGCCTTCTATGCGCGGCTGGATAATTCCAGCTTCACGAAGCATTTTAACGTGGTGGGACAACGTTGATTTTGAGATGTGGTCGACTTCAAAGGCGGAGCAGCGTTTCTCGCCAGAACTGGCTAAACAATGTGCAATCTTCATGCGCAACGGGTCACCTAATGCATTGCAGACCGTGGTCAGACGCATCTCTGAAACTGTAGGTATCGATAAATGTCTCATAAGGTAGATACTAGCATATTCAATATCTTCTTTCAATGTTCGATAATTTTCGAATTATAATATACGTTGCTTTAGAAGTGTGGTATAGTTCTTCTTATGTTAAATAGTTCGAAAATATTCGAACTATAAAACAACTTTGTATAACACTACAGAAAATTCAGGAGGTAACAAAATGTCTAACACAACAAATGCCGGTAATACCACTAACGCTCAACACACGGATAAGAACATAACCATGTTAAATAACTATTTCCGTTTGTATGATGCCTCTCGCACCGACGATCGGGCTATGCACGACTTGTTGTCACTGTTCACGCAGGATGCTGAAATTGTGTCGGGCGGGAGAAGCCGCACAGGATTCGAGGTAGTGATTAAGACTTTTTATGAACACAACAAAGACATTAAACATATGTGGGACGCATGGGTACTTCAGCCTGACGGCAGCTACCTGACCAACTGGGCAGTATGCGGACAAGCTGCCGATGGCACGGTCTATGCGAAGGCGGGTATAGATATTATGCATGTGAATGATATGGGGCAGATTACGTATCTGAAGAACGTGCAGACGACTGAGGATGAGTACAGTGAATATATTTCGTAAGCGAAAAGTAATTCATATGAGGGTTACTGCATAAGCCTACGGTTAGGCAGTAACGAACCGGCTCAAAGCAAAAACCGGCGGGGAATTTACAGACGTAAATTTCCCGTCGGTTTTATTAAAATATAAGAACTTATATGTTGCACACGATAACTTATCCTTCTATTTCTCGCTGAAACGGTACCGTCCTTTAAAAGGACGGCGAAGCCGTTTCCACTTGTGTCTTGTCCACTTGTCACTGGATATCCCGTGAACCCTCCCGTTGAACCTTCCCATATTGGACACTCCAGCCCCATATTTGTACAATTACATAAATGGACTATATCAAGGTAAGGAGATTATCCTTCATGAAAGAACTGAATTACACCAAGGTCTTCATCCTTCTGGCTGCTATGACGGCGGCAACGCTGGCGGTATACCGCGTAGTTTCGCTGCAGACGGATACGTTCTATGCCTTTCTGATCTGGAATCTGTTTCTGGCCTGGGTGCCGTTCTTCTTCTCCATGGCCGCGCATGAGCTGGATAAGCGGAAGATCGGGGGGCTGCTGATTCTGCCGTTGGGCGTTGCCTGGCTGCTGTTTTTTCCGAATGCGCCTTATATTATGACCGATCTGATTCATCTGACCGTCCGCAAAAGCAAGTATATCGTCGGCGGAACGATCCAGAACCGGTACTGGTATGATCTGACCACCCTCCTCCTGTTCACCTGGAGCGGCTGGCTGACCGGATTCTTCTCCCTGTACCAGTTCCAGCACGTGATATACCGGAAAAGCAACATGCTGCTCTCGTGGGTCTTCGTCCTGTTCGCCTGTGTTATGGGCGGCTACGGCGTCCTGCTCGGCAGAGTCTACCGGCTGAACAGCTGGGATGTGCTGACGGACCGCCATCAGCTGTACCGGCTGGTCATGGACAGCCTGAACCGGCAGTCTGTGTTCTTCAGCCTGTTCATCGCTTTTGTCCTGCTGGTGATCTATGCCACGATGTATTGCCTGCTGAACGGGCTGGGGGGCGGGAGCCGCAGGAGTTATTCCGAGAGCCGGAGGAAGATAGGTTAAATGTCCTCCTCATCGCCGAGTTCAGGCGGAAGCTCCATGTCCATCTCTAGCTCAGGAGCCGGAACATATTGGTAGCGCTCCAGGTCAACCATGCCCCGTTCATCGAAGCTAACGCCCTCTCCGGTTAAGTACAGCTGCTGCAGGGAGGCGGACTCGTCTTCGGTGAGCGAGATCATGCCTTTGGCGTTGATAACCCTGTGCCACGGCAGCTTGTACTTCCTGCTCATGGAGTGCAGAATGCGCACGACCTGCCGTGCTGCCCGGGGGCTTCCGGCCGCCCGGGCAATTCCGCCGTAGGTCATGACGGAGCCTTCCGGAATCGATTGAATGATGAGGATAACTTTTCGTGTGAATGGTGTCATCTTGCGGGCTCCTTTAAATTCTCATTCTGTAACAATACTATTCTAACCATAACATAAAGCGGCTGCTGCAAGGAGCATTGGCACTAGTCCAGCAGTAACTGACAATCTCATACGAAGCTTGGCCTCAGCCGGCCCCTCTGTTACAGAGCGGGCTTATTTGAAATATAAGAATGTATAGGTTTCACGCTATACATTATCCTTCTATTTCTCGCTGAAACGGTACCGTCCTTTAAAAGGACGGCAATGCCGTTTCCACTTGCTGTGCCATTCAGGGGCCGGGCGGCTTCTGCTTCTCCTATCCAGCAAATTTTGGTGAATAGGAGTTAGAGAGACGGGGGATAATCAGAGCAATAGATCTCTGACAGGAGTGATAGCGGTGAAGAACAAGCATTCTGCACTGAACAGTGAAGCTGCCGGTACCCTGTCCGCGCATCCTCCGCTAAGCCCTTCGCTGGAGGAGACGGTGGAACGGCTGCGGAAGATTTTCAATAACGACGGGACACTGAGAGTAAGGATCATAGAGAACAGCCAGGGCGCTCCCGTCCGCTGCGGATTAATCTATGTCGATGGAATGGTGGACCGGAATCTGATTCAGACAGGGATCATCAAGCCGGTACTTGCTTACCAGCCCGCAGAAGAAGAGTATCGGGACCCCAAGGTTCTAATGGAAAGAATCCGGATGACCGTTATTGATACGCCTGATGTCACGGCCACCGGGGAGCTGGAGGGATTGATCGGAGCGGTCGTCAGCGGGAAGGCGTTGCTGCTCCTGGATGGCTATGCCGGAGGGCTGGTTATCAATGTTCAGGGATGGGATTCCAGAGCGATAGAAGAGCCTACTACAGAAAAAGCAGTGCGCGGTCCCCGGGAGGGGTTCACCGAATCGCTGCTTGTCAATCTGACCCTAATCCGCCGCAGAGTGCAGGACCCGGATCTGAAATTTGAATTCACGCAAATCGGAACACGCAGCAGGACACAGACCTGCATCTGCTATATGGAGGGCCTGGCCTCTCCTGCCATTATTAAGGAGCTGTATGACAGGCTGGAGAAGGTGGAGCTTGATCTGATTCTGGATACGGGTTATTTGTCCGAGCTGATCCGTGACGAGCCGTATTCTCCGTTTGAAACTGTCGGAAATACCGAGCGGCCGGACACACTGGTAAGCAAAATCCTGGAGGGCCGGGTTGCGGTTCTTATCGAAGGCACCCCTTTTGCGCTGACTGTCCCTTATGTATTTGTAGAGAACTTCCAGGCCAGTGAGGATTATTATATAAATTATTATTTTGCATCGTTTAACCGTGTGCTTAGAGTGATGGGCGCCTTCATGTCGATCAGTATCCCGGCCGGTTATATTGCCCTCGTGACCTATGCCCAGGAGATGGTCCCCACTCTGTTGCTGCTAAGCATTGCGACTGCCAGGCAATCGGTGCCTTTTCCAACCATAGTTGAAGCCCTGCTTATGTTGACCATTTTCGAGGTGTTGCGGGAAGCGGGGGCGCGGATACCGACTTCGATTGGGCAGGCGGTAAGCATTGTCGGAGCGTTGGTGCTGGGTCAGGCTGCTGTGGATGCACGGATTGTCAGTGCGCCGATGGTCATCGTGGTGGGCTTGACAGGGATAACGACCCTGCTGAATCCAAGGCTGACCGGGCCGCTGATCATCGCCAGACTGGCGCTGCTGGGCGCCACCTTTTTCCTCGGTCTCTACGGATATTTCTTCGGTCTGCTCGGTCTGGTCATTCACCTGATGAGTCTGCGCTCCTTCGGGGTCTCTTACATGCTGGGAGTTGGCTCGATCCGCCCGCAGGATATTAAGGATACAACCATCCGTGCCCCCTGGTGGGATATGAATCTGCGGCCGGCGATGATTGGAATGCGCAACCGGAGACGGAAGCCGCCGAAAAGACCGGCGAAGCGGTCATGAGATCCCTGCGAAGAGGGATCGCCTCTCTGATCTCACTACTGCTGCTGTTGAGCCTGGGACTCACCGGCTGCTGGAATTATACCGAGGTGGATGATATGGCGATTGTAGCCGGGGTGGCCATTGACAAAGATGAGGATGGGAAGCTGTTGCTTACAGTAGAGATCGTAGATACTGGCGGGGCAGCCAACAAGGCTCAGGCGGGCTATAAAATGGTCAGCCTCAGCGGGAATACGATGTTTGAAATCGTCCGCAATATGATCTCTATGACCGGCAAGAGGCTATTCTGGAGTCACGCCAAGGCAATAATCATCAGTGAGGAAGCCGCCAGAGAGGGGCTGGTGAAAGTCATTGACTGGTACAGCCGGGACACGGAGACCCGTTCGGATGTGTTCATCTTCATATCAGGAGAGAAGACGGCCCGCGAGGTGCTCAATCTGAACAGTACCACAGAAGCGATTCTGTCTTTTGAATTAGCCCAGATGATGCATGACGAGAAGTATATGAACATCGCTCCGGCTGTGGAGATCTGGGATTTCATTGACAAGCTGGAGACTTCAGGGATTTATGCTACAGCCCCAATCATTCATATTCATCAGAAAAATGGTGAAAAGAGCGAAAGGGTGGCAGGCACCGCCGTATTCGTGAAGGACCGGATGGTGGGCAAACTGAGCGGCGATGAGACGAAGACGATGCTTATGATCAAAAATGTACTGCAAGGAGGGGTGCTGGTTGTGGATGATAAGCGGGGGAACCCGGCGTATTCCCTGGAGATTGTCTCCAATCAGACCAAGCTGAAGCACCAAATGGTAAATGGCAGGCTCCAGATGGAGATTCGTACGGCAACCAAGACGGGGCTGGATGAGGTGATGACCACGGACGGATTCTTAAAAAATGAGACTATTCATGATATTGAGCAACGGGCGGCTGAGCAGCTGCAGGCGGATATTCTTACGTTAGTTCATAAGATGCAGCAGCAATATGAAGCTGATATTTTTGGCTTTGGCGAGAGCCTGTACGAGAAGCAGCCCAAGCTCTGGGCGGAGCTGAAGGATCACTGGCCTGAGGTCTTTGCCGGTCTTGAAGTGAACGTCAAGTCCAAGGTGACGATACAGAGCAGTGCCAAGACATCGCGGGCCATCCGGCTGGGAGATTAAGCTATGGCTATTTACGTGGTGTTGATCTATGCCTTGATCGCTGTAATTGATCCATATGGGCTGCGGAAGAAGGGAATGAAGCGGGATTTCCTGGTCTGTTCTGCCCTGTACCTGATCTCCTTCGCGCTGGCCTTCGCACTCTCGATGCGTTGGGAGATACCCAGTCCGTCCCCGCTGTTTGTGGATTGGATCAAAAGGCTATATTAGCGCGTGACGCTGAAGGAGGAGGAGAGTGTGAGCAAAGAGATTATTCCGGCTGGCCAGTCGATCAGCATCGCTGTATTATTTATCACCGGAGCTTCCCTGTTCCTGGGAACCTCGTCACAGTCCGGCAACAGCAGCTGGATTGCCCAATTGCTGGCGATTCTGCTGGCGATTCCCCTTATGCTGATCTATGCGAGACTCCATGTCTTGTTTCCGGGCAAGGATCTGTATGACATGCTGATTGAAGTGTTCGGCTCCGTCCTGGGACGGATGCTCTGTTGTCTGTATATCTGGTATGCTTTACATCTTGGAGCGCTGGTGCTTCGCAATTTCGGGGAGTTCAGCAAGACCGTGGCTTTAACCGCAACTCCGATGCTCGCACCTATGCTTGTGATCGGCCTGCTCTGTATCTGGGTGGTCCACGCCGGGATCGAGGTGCTTGGAAGAAGCGCCAAATTCCTGCTGCTGTTCTCGCTGATTGTAATTGTGGTCCTACAACTACTCTCTGTACCCAAGTTTGAGTACCATCATCTGAGGCCACTGCTCCATACCAGATTAGACCTTATTCTTGCAGATACGGCTGGCTCGTTCACCTTCCCTTTTGCCGAGATTGTAGTCTTCCTGGGCGCGTTCAGCGCCATCCCGGCCAAGGGCTCTGCCAAGCGGGTGCTGGTCAGCAGCACACTGATTGCAGGGGTTATCATTATTATGATTACACTGCGCAACCTGCTGGTGCTTGGCCCTGATATTCTGTCCGGTCTGTACTTCCCCTCTTACGTGGCGGTCAGCCGGATTAATATCGGTGATTTCGTTACCCGGATCGAGGGCTCGGCAGCCATTGTGTTTGTTACGGCGCTCTTCGTCAAGGTCAGTCTGTGTCTGTATGTAACCTGTAACGGGGTAGCGAAAGTATTCAAGCTGGGTAGCTACCGGTCTGTAGTGCTGCAGATGGGACTGATCATGATCTATCTGTCGGACTTCATCTATTCCAATATTATGGAAATGGAAGAGTTCGCGTATCACATCTACAAGGTATATGCCCTCCCGTTCGAAGTGGTGATTCCTGTGCTGCTGTGGCTTACAGCCGAGCTTGTTGTCCGCAAAAGGTGCAGCAGGCACAAGGCTCTTCCAGAGCAGCAGCCGGAAGGTTTATAGAGCAGAGCAGCGTCATTTCTTCAGCCCCGCCCTGCGGGGCTTTCCGGATTTCAACCTGTGCTGAAGTTAGCTATAATGAGAGATAAGAGAGAATTTCATAGAACAGGTAAGAAAGGCGTGGATTACAGATGAGCGTATCCAGCATTGTAATGTCCTCACATTGGGGCAGAGAGGTCAGACATAAGCTTATTACGCAAGGCTCCAAGGTGCTGGCCGTGGTGTTTCCAGGACAGAATTATTCCGCCGAGCGGCCGCTGCTGGATTATGCAGGCAAGCTGGCCCGGGAATACGGCTGTGACCTGCTGCTGCTCGAATACGGCTACCAGGCTGCCAGAGTAGCCTTCAAGCGCGAAGAGATTGATATTGTTGCCGAGGAATGCAAGATTGCGCTTGCTTCGCTTCCCGACTATGAGCAGTTCCTGTTCATCAGTAAGAGTATGGGCACGATTATTGCCGGTAAGGCGGCGTCGGAGCCCGGAATGGGCGAGAAGGTCTCGCATCTGTTCCTTACCCCTGTTCCCGAGAGCCTTCCGTTCATCCGGCAGAGCCGGGGCAGTGTGATCTACGGCGGGAGTGACCCGATGTTCACCGGGCAGCATCCTGCCGAGCTTAGCAGCATGAAGCAGGTAAGGGTATATAGAATTGACGATGCCAACCACTATCTGGAGGTGGATAGCGTCAACGAATCGCTGGCTGTGCTGCTGGTTATTATTAATTTTTATCATGAATTTTTCCGAGATTCACTATAAAAGGAGATGAGAGCATGATTACAGAAGCGGCAATGCTTCAGGTGAAGCCGGGACAGACCCATTCCTTCGAGCAGAGCTTCAGGGAGGCTTCCCCGCTGATTGCTTCGATTGACGGCTATTTAGGCCATGAGCTTCAGCACTGTATGGAAGATGAGCACAAGTATCTGCTGATTGTCCGCTGGCGCAGCCTGGAGGATCATACGGTAGGCTTCAGGGAATCGCTCCAGTATCAGGAGTGGAAGGCGCTGCTGCATCATTATTACAGCCCTTTTCCTATAGTAGAGCATTATACGAAGGTTAGTCTGGATTAGTGGAGAGGGTATGTATATGCAGGGGAAGGTAATCGGTCAAGGCAGAACGGCTGAAGTGTTGGAGTACGGGGAAGGAAGGATTCTTAAGCTGTACCGTGACGACGTTCCAGAAGAACATGTGGACTTGGAATACCGCATCAGTAAATGGGTCTATGAACAAGGTGTTGCTACTCCGCAGCCTCATGAGCGGGTGGTTGTAGAGGGCAAACAGGGAATTGTATATCAGCAGATCGCCGGTCCTACCCTGCTGCAGCAGATGAGCCGGAAGCCGTGGCTTAACTTCAACGGCTTCAAACAGATGGCAGGCCTGCATTACAGCCTCCATCAGCTGGGTGGCATGGGCGAAGCCGGAGCACAGAAGAAGCGTCTGGAGCAGCATATTATCGCCGCACCCATGCTTGAGACAGAGGAGAAAACACAGATTCTGTCCCGGCTTGCCCGGCTGCCGGACGGGGAGAAGCTATGCCATGGCGATTTCCACCCGGATAATATCCTGATGGACGATAAGCTGTGGGTCATTGACTGGATGACCGGCGTCCGCGGTAATCCTGCGGCAGATGTGGCACGTTCAGTAATCATGTTCAGTATCGGGGCCATGCCTCCGCAGGCTTCCGTGTTCGCTAAGGGGTTCCTGGGGTTCGCCAGGAAGCGGCTGACCGAGCAATATGTCGGCAGGTATCGGAAACTGTCAGGCTTGACGCTTGCGGATATCGAACCGTGGATACTGCCGGTAGCAGCCGCACGGCTGGTGGAGGGACTTCCGGTTCCCGAGAAGGAGCTGCTGGTCCGTGAGATCCGCAGACGTCTGAGAGCATAGCGCTGCAAGCAAGAGACTGTATAGGGGAGGCGGAAGTGCTGGTGAATACATATATTGCATGGCTGCGCGGCATTAATGTCGGCGGCAACAAAGTGATCAAAATGCAGGACCTGAAGGCCACCCTCGGAACACTTCCATTCAGGAATGTACGCACCTACATCCAGAGCGGCAATGTTATATTTGAGAGTGAAGCATTAACCGGCGAGGGGCTGGCCGAGATGATTAGCGGGAAGATTCAGGAGACCTTCGGCTTTGAAGTACCGGTGATGATTCGTTCTCTGGAGGAGCTGGAGGCAGTTATTGCCGGCAATCCGTTCCCGCAGAGTGAGCAGGAAGCCTACAAGCGGCTGTACGTCTCGTTCCTGGCAGCGGAGCCAGCCGCTGAAGCGCTGGAGAAACTCCGCCCCTATGAGGATGGAGCTGATAAGCTGCGGGTGATCGGCAGGGAGCTGTATGCCTTCTATGAAGTGAGTGTAAGCGGGTCGCCGCTGTTCAAGGTGCCGTTCGACAAGCTGCTGGGAACGGCGCTTACTGCTCGCAACTGGAACACCCTGAACAAGGTAGCCGCACTGGCCCGTAAGCCGTAAAGGAAATAGTAGCTCTACCAAATACCCCACCGGGACATCTCCTGGCGGGGTATTTGGCGTGTCCGGCACGTTCAGCAAACATTCAGCGGGCATTCATTACGGGTTAAGGTACAGATGCCATAATACACCTAAGAAATGAACGAATCGGAGTGGATCATACAATGAAATTACTGAAGAGGCCGGGTATCGATGTTGTCCTGCTAATGATTATGCTGCTGGCAGCCGTCCTGTACGGATACGGAATCTGGAATGACCAATATGCCAATACGTACTATACAACCGCAGTGGGCAGCATGCTGCAGAGCTTTCATAACTTCTTCTTCGCTTCCCTGGATTCGGCAGGGTCTGTAACGGTCGATAAGCCGCCGGTAACCTTCTGGCTGCAGACCTTAAGCGCGCTGGTCTTCGGCCTGCATGGCTGGAGTGTCATTCTGCCGCAGGTGCTCAGCGGTGTAGGCTCGGTACTCTTAGTCTATCTGCTGGTGAAGCCAACCTTCGGACGGGCGGCGGCACGGCTTGCAGCGCTCGTTATGGCCGCTACTCCGGTAGCAGCAGCGGTAAGCCGGACGAACAATATTGATACGCTGCTGGTATTCACACTGCTGCTGGCGGCATGGTTCCTGTTCAGAGGCACCCGGACCCACCGGCTTGGCAGCCTGCTGGCAGCTTTCGGACTCATCGGTGTCGCCTTCAATGAGAAGATGCTGCAAGCTTATATGGTTCTTCCGGCCTTCTATCTATTCTATCTCCTGGCAGCCAAGGTGAACTGGAAAAAGAAGACCGGCACCCTGGCAGCCTGCACTGCCGTACTGCTGGCAGTGTCTCTATCCTGGGCTGTAATTGTCGATTCCATTCCGGCCGATGAGCGTCCTTACATCGGGAGCAGCGGCACCAACTCTGTGCTTAATTTGGCTTTTGGCTATAACGGTGTGTCCCGTCTGACCGGTGACCGTAGTACTGGGGGAGCCGGAGGTGGCGGCTTGGGCGGTGGTGGTATGCCAGGAATGAACGGGGAAATGCCGGACTTAAGCGGTGAATTCCCGCCCATGGATGGAGCTGACGGGCAAGGGGGCGCAGACGGGCAAGGGACGATGAACGGCCGTGATTCCGCCGCCGGGGACAATCAGAGCCGTGACAGCGGCGGGACTGCACCAGGCCAGGACGGACGCGGTGGCGGAATGGTGCCGGGCGGTCAGGATGGAGGACGGCGCGCAGAAGGAGAGAGCGGCGGATTCGGCGGGTTCGGAAGCCCGAACGGACGCGGTGGGATGGGCGGTGGCGGGATGTTCAACACAGGCACTGCTGGTCCGCTGCGGCTGTTCCAGCAGGAGCTGTCCGGCCAGGCGAGCTGGATGCTGCCGTTCGTGCTGTTCGGCAGCATCGGGATCTTGGCCAGCCTGCGCCGCAGGAGCTTCACCCGGCAGCATAAGGAAGCCCTGTTCTGGTTGGCCTGGCTGATTCCGGTCATGGGATTCTTCAGCATCGCCGGCTTCTTCCACCAGTACTACCTGATCATGATGGCTCCGCCGGTGGCGGCGCTGGCAGGTGCAGGCTGGTCTCAGCTCTGGAGCTACTATAAGGAGCGGAAGACCTGGCTGTCCTGGCTGCTGCCCGCAGCGGTGCTGGCTACAACGGTGCTTGAGGTGTACATTATCCGTCCGTATAACGATACCATCGGCAGCGGGTGGTCCGTGGGCATACTGGCAGCAGGTATTGCAATGACAGTAGTGCTAATCATTCTGCGGCTGCTGAAGGCGGTACAGGGTAAGCCTTCCTGGTTACATGCCGCTGCGGTAACAGGGTTCCTGGTGCTGCTGATTGGCCCGCTCTACTGGGCATTCACACCGATTGTCTATGGCAATAACAGCATGACGCCTGCAGCAGGGCCGGATAGCGGCAGCTCCTTCGGGATGAGCGCAAGGGGCAACATGCCCAACATGCCCAACATAGCCAACATGGGCGGCATGGGGGGAAGAAATAACGCCGCTGGTATTAATGAGTCTCTGCTGGGCTTTCTCAAGGAGCATAATACCGGCGAGAAATATCTGTTCGCAGCGATGGATTATGGAACAGCAGGCCCGTATATCATCGACGAAGGGGAGCAGGTTGTTATCCTGAACGGCTTCAATGCGTCAGATACGCCTTACACCCCGGACAGCCTGAAGGAGCTTATAGAGAGCGGGCAGGTGAAGTACTTCCTGGTCAGCGGCGGCATGGGCGGAATGAGGGGCGGCAGCTCGGAGATTACGGAATGGATCACCAAGAACGGCACGGAGGTTCCGGCCGCAGACTGGCAGGGAACACAGAGCAGCGGCAATGCCGGAACCCTTTACGAGATAACCCTGGACTAACCTGCGGGAGCAGGAGAACAAGAAGCGCGTATATCCGGCCCTGTGCCGGCGCGCTTCCTTACTACTTTTGAGGAGGAGCTGCCCATGAGTATCCAAGTGCGCTATTCCATTATTATACCGATGTTCAATGAAGAGGCTGTTATTCAGGAAACCTACCGGCGCATCAAAAAAGTAATGGGCACAACAGGCGAGCCTTACGAGCTGATCTTCATTAATGACGGCAGCACGGACAATTGCGCGCAGATGATCGAGGAATACAGCTATTGGGATGAAAGTGTGAAGCTGATCGATCTGTCCCGCAATTTCGGGCATCAGGTTGCTATTACCGCAGGGATGGATTATGCGCTGGGCGATGCGGTTGTGATCATTGACGCGGATCTGCAGGACCCGCCCGAGTTGATTCCGGAGATGATTTCGGAGTGGAAGCAAGGCTACCAGGTCGTATATGCCAAGCGGATCAAGCGAAACGGAGAGTCCCTGTTCAAAAAGTGGTCGGCCAGCTTATTTTACCGGGTGCTGCGTTATTCGACAGATATCTCTATTCCGGTGGACACTGGCGATTTCCGCCTGATGGACCGCAGGGTCTGCGACGAGCTGAAGCGTCTGCCGGAGAAGAACCGCTTCGTACGCGGTCTGGTCAGCTGGGTTGGATTCCGGCAGAAGGCGATAGAATACGAGCGGGAGGAGCGGCTGGCCGGAGAGACTAAATATCCGTTAGGGCGGATGCTGAAGCTGTCACTGGACGGCATTACCTCCTTCTCTTATAAGCCGCTGAAGCTGGCGGGTGTTCTTGGAGCGCTGCTGTCCGTATCCGGTTTTCTGTACCTGCTGTATGTGCTGTACCTGGCACTCTTTACAGACGCAGCCGTGAAGGGCTGGGCATCGATGATCGGAATCACCTTAACCTTCAACGGGTTCGTGCTGCTCATGCTGGGTATTCTGGGCGAGTATGTCGGACGGATCTATGATGAATCGAAGGGCCGTCCCCTCTACATCGTTCAGGAGTTCTACAGCGGCAGGCCGCAGCAGAGCGCACAGGAGCAGAGAGTCGCCAGTCTCAACAAATAACAATATTTCGTAAAAAAGAAACGCCTCTCCTCTCTAAGGAAAGGCGTTTCTTATGTAGTCTCTGCTAAGCCTTCAGCAAATCATGATCGACATAACGTGCGCCGTTCAGCTCACTGATAATGTTGACGGCAACCTTGGCGCCATCCCCGGCAGTGATTATGGCGTGGACACTCATTCCGGCAACGGTTCCGGCGGCCCAGATCCCGTCGATATTGGTTCTGCCTTCCGGTGTGGCGGCAATCACCGTCTTGATTCTTGGCTCCGTACCTTCTTTGGTCGTTACCCCGGCTGCGGCAGCCAGATCCGTCAGAACACCTGTCGCCAGCACGACATGCTTAGCTTCATAAGTAGCCCCGCTCTCTGTCCCGATGACGAAGCCCTCACCGCTGGCTTCAAGCGACGTCGCCTGTCCGGCAACCAGCTCGGCCCCGAACTTCACAGCCTGCTTATGTCCGGTTTCTACCAGATCAGGTCCACCGATCTCGCTAATTCCGTAATAATTCTCATACCAGCCTCTGCGGGTCATACCTTTGTCGTTGTCAATCAGCAGTGTTTTTTTGCCGGCCTTGGCAGCGAACAGGGCGGCGCTTGCACCGGCAGGGCCGGCACCGATAATGGCGATTTCGTACATGAGATAACCTCCTAAAAGTTTTGAAAGCATACACTTAAGTTTTGATAGCATAAACCTCGTTGAATCACATCGCAAAACTCGCTTCGGAAGCATACACTTCGCAGAACTATTATATCGCTATTTACAGCTCATTGGCTAATTCCGCAGACATGGAAGAGAGACCTTGAAGGCAGCCCCCTCACCCGGGGGGCTGGATACAGTAACTTCTCCCTGATGAGCTTCGGCAATGGACCTCGTAATCGATAATCCAAGCCCGGAGCCGCCGTATTTGCGTGTGCGGGAGGAATCGCTGCGGTAGAAGCGGTCGAACACATGCGGGAGATGCTCCGCAGAGATGCCGGAGCCGTTATCCTTCACGGTAAGCTCTGCTAATTCTCCCCCGGCGTGTAGCGATATGTGGATGATGCCCTTGAGCGCATCGGTATGCTGAACCGCATTGTGGAATAGATTAAGAAGGACCTGTCTGATCTGGTCAGGATCAACCAGGCAACGGATGCCGCAGGCCAGGTCGAAGACGACCTGCCGCTCTCCGGCCAGCACCCGGAGCTGCGCCTGCATGTCGTCGATCAGCTCGCCCAGCAGTACCTGCTTGACCCGCAGCCGGGGTGCGCCGTCCATCCGGGCGAGCAGAAGCAGGTCCTCCACCAGCTTGTTGATGCGCTTGGCTTCACCGTGCATGCTGTTCAGCGCGCTGTAGAGCTGTTCCCGGTTATCGGCAGCTCCGCGCAGAAGGACCTCCAGGAAGCCGTAGATGGATGTCAGCGGCGTTCGCAGTTCATGGGAAGCATCTGCGGCGAACCGGCGCATCTGCTCTTTCGCCTCCCGCTCATTCTTGAACGAAATCTCCAGCCGCTCCAGCATGCCGTTGAAGGACTGGGCGAGCTGGTCGATCTCAAGCTGGCCCTGCTCCTCAGGGAACCGCACATTCAGGTTGCCGGCATCGATAATCTGGGCCGAACGCCCCATGTTGGATAAGGGGACCAGCGTTTTGCGCAGCGCAGGCAAATACAGCAGCAGCCCGGCCAGCAGAGCCGTTACCGACAATGCGCCGAAGATAAGCAGCTGCTGCAGGATGACATCCTTCAGCGGTCCGGTCTCCACCGTCATCTGCAGAAGCATCCGGGCAGCTCCGGGCCTGCCCAGATTCATGAAGACCGCCAGATGCTCGCTGCCATCCCCGGCGGGAATCAGCTGGTAACTCCCGCCCCTCTTGTCCTGGGGGAGCTTCAACAGCTGGTCATAGGCCTCATTACTCATTCTTGGTGCAGGCGAAGCGGACAGGGTCTCTTCCTTCAAATCCATGAAGCTGCCGTCCTGATTATAGATAGCGAGGGTAGTATGGGCGTCGAGCAGCAGGGGGCGCCGGTCTCCCCCTGGCCGTCTGTTACCTGCATTATTGAAGATTTCAAATGGCACAGAGCGTATCTGGGTCTCCATCGCCTCCGCCCGGTTGCTGTATATGAAATTCCGCATGAGTACATACTGGAGTGTGCCGATCAGTATAAGCAATCCTGAAAGAATGAGCAGCGAGGCGGCGAGCAGCTGCTTGCGCAGGGAACGCGGAGCATGGAATCTGCCTGTGAATCTACGGGTCCGGGCAGTCATACCAGATCCACCCGGTACCCCGCCCCGCGCAGGGTGCGGATGATCCGGTGCTCCTTGTCGCCGAGCTTCTCCCGGAGGGAGCGGATATAGACCTCCACGATATTCTCCTCCCCGCCGAAGTCATAGCCCCACACCTTGTCGAGAATCATCGGCTTGCTCAGGACCAGTCCGTGGTTGATCACCAGATACTGCAGCAGCTCATATTCAGTCGGAGACAGCTCCAGCACCTCCTCCTTATGGCGGATCTCCTTGCGGCGGCCGTCAATCCGGAAGGGGCCGCACCGGACCTCACCGAGCAGGCCGGGAAACTGGTTGCGCAGCCGGGCCTGAATCCGGGCCAGCAGCTCCTCGAAGCTGAACGGCTTCACCATGTAATCATCTGCGCCCAGAGACAGGCCCGCCACGCGGTCGTCCACCTCATCCTTGGCGGTCAGCATGATGATCGCCACCTCCGCTTCCTCGGAACGGAGGCACCGGCAGACCTCGAATCCGTCCATACCGGGCATCATTACATCAAGGATAACAACATGCGGCTTAAAGTCGGCTGCCGTTGCCAGGGCTTCAGCGCCATCTGCGGCGGTTTGTACCTCAAAGCCTTCGTTCATTAGGCCCAGCTCCAGAAACTGAAGGATATGAGGCTCATCATCCACCAGGAGTAGCCGGATACCTTGTGTCGCTTTCATTGGCATTTCCTCCATTTTGAGTAAGTGAAATTAGTGTAGTATGTCCATAGTATGAATTCCCCGGTTGAACGTTTGCTGAAAATAGGCCTTTGGAGCCACGGATTCGATTCATCCCGGCTGATTGCGGTTAATCATAATGGTTAATCTAATTATAGTGACTTATCGCGCCATGAATATGAAATATAGTTATAAATTTAAACAGTTTAGTTCAGGTAATAAAGGGTTTTTTACGGCGGGCATAGAACACTATTAGAATATAAGGATACAACATGTCCCGTTCAGCTGTTTTCCTCCCCGTACAACCCGTATTCATCCTGTCTAGGCATTTCTTTTGGGTTAAATCTTTTCACAACACTTCTTTTTAGGGTATCTATTTAGGTCTGCACTTCACAGCATCACTCATTCAACCTAATTTATTACATGTTCCATTACCCATAAGTCAAGGAGGCTCTTCCATGAAGAAAAAAGAGATGGTAGCCATGCTGTTGGCGGGAGGCCAAGGGAAAAGATTAAAAAGTCTGACCAAATCGATTGCCAAACCGGCTGTATATTTCGGAGGAACCTACCGCATCATCGACTTCCCTCTAAGTAACTGCTCGAATTCAGGCATCGATACCGTGGGTGTGCTGACACAGTATGAACCGCTGGTGCTGCATTCGTATATCGGGGTCGGCAGCGACTGGGACCTGAACCGCAAGGATGGCGGCGTATTCGTCTTGCCTCCGCATGAACGGGAGAACGGAAGCAGCTGGTACCGGGGAACGGCAGATGCGATCTACCGCAATCTGAAGTTCGTGGATCAGTTCGATCCGGAGCATGTGTTAATTCTGTCGGGAGACCATATTTACAAGATGGATTATCATGCGATGCTGCAATATCACAAATCCAAGAATGCGGACTGCACCATCTCAGTCATTGACGTTTCACTGGAGGAAGCAAGCCGCTTCGGCATACTGAATACAGAAGATGACCTGAAGATCTATGAGTTCGAAGAGAAGCCAGCCCAGCCTAAGAGCACACTTGCTTCGATGGGGGTATATATTTTCAAATGGGATGTTCTGCGCAAGCATCTGCTTGAGGACGGGGAGAACGCCGGATCATCCCATGACTTCGGTAAGGACATTATTCCGATGATGCTGGGTGAAGGCCAATCGCTGTACGCTTATCCTTTTGAAGGCTATTGGAGAGATGTAGGTACGGTAGACAGTCTGTGGGAAGCGAATATGGATCTCCTGAGCGATACGCCTCCCCTGAACCTGAATGATACCGGCTGGAGAATCTTCACCCGTAATCCGAATCAGCCCGCACAATATGTGGCACCGGGAGCCAAGGTATCGAGCTGCATCATTAATGAAGGCTGCATCGTGCATGGCGAGGTGAAGCACTCTGTCCTCTTTTACGGGGTTGAAGTGGGCGAAGGCAGTGTCATCACCGACTCTGTCATTATGCCCAAGGTGAAGATCGGCAAGAACGTGAGAATTCACAAAGCGATCATCAGTCAGAACACGGTCATTGAGGATAATATGGAAATCGGCGCCGACCGGGAGAATGAGAATGAAATTCTGCTGATCGACAAACGAAGCAAGAAGCTCAAATCTGTAGCAGCCAAAACCATATAACCACAAGAGGGCGGGGGATTCCGATGAAAGAGCTTATGGGTGTAATTAATCTTGATCATGAATTGGATAATTTAAATGAACTGACCTATTTCCGCTGCGGAGCAGCGGTCCCCTTCGCCAGCCGTTACCGGCTGATCGACTTCGTCTTGTCGAACATGATGCGTGCGGAGCTGGAGAGCGTAGGGCTGTTCGTCCGCCGCAAATACCGTTCATTGATGGATCATCTCGGCGACGGCAAATCGTGGGATATGAACCGCAAGCATGGCGGACTGTTCATCCTGCCACCGGACTGGAATGACCCTACGGACACCTCCCTGGGCGACCTGCAGCATTATCATAACAATCTGGATTTCTTCAAAAGGGCTTCGGCCAAATACATCGTCTTCTCCGGCAGCCAGCATATTAACACGGTGGACCTGCAGGACCTCTATCAGTATCACCTGGAACAGGGTGCGGACGTAACGATGGTCTACAAGCAGATTGACGAGCTTCAGCCCGAGCATGACCCGTGCCTGCGGGTCGAGCTTAATGACGACAATCTAGTGACGAATATTCACCATGAGAAGCATCATCCGAATGTGTATCTGGACATCTTCATTATTGAGAAGAAGCTGTTCCTGGAGCAGGTGGAGCATTGCATTGCCCATGGCGAGAGCTATTTCTTCCGCGATGCCATTCAGAAGAACCGCCACAAATTCAAAATCTCCGCCTATGAATATAAGGGTTACCATGCCGTTATCAATTCGCTGGAGAGTTACTATAAGAACAGCCTGGAGCTGCTGAAGCAGGAGAATTACTTCGGTCTGTTCAAAGAGAATCCGGTGCAGACCAAGATTAAATATGAGGCGCCAACCCGTTATCTGGACAGTGCGTCGGTCAGCAACTCGCTGGTGGCCAACGGCTGTGTAATCGCCGGGTCAGTGGAGAACAGCGTTATTTTCCGGGGCGTACAGATTCGTAAGGGTGCGAGAATTATTAATTCTGTGATTATGCAGAAATGCGTCATTGAAGAGAATGCTGTGATTGAGAATGTGATCATGGACAAAGATGTGCATCTCAGCAAAGACCGGATACTCGTTGGAGACAGCAGGCGTCCATTTGTCATAGCCAAGAGCAGCAAGATATAATATCTGGATCAGGGGAAATGTACCGCTAGGGGCATTTCCCCTGATCCAGTGTTGTAATAGGCACTATTATCAACAAATACATGCATCCTGTAAGGAGGAACCTGCTGTTGTTCAACGATAAAGAGACTTTCAAACAAGTGTTCCGCGAGAAACTCATCGGGAAATTAGGCAAGCCGCTTGAAGAAGCTTCGAACGCCGACATTTATAATATTCTCGGCAACATGATCCGCGAGAATGCCGGTAAGGACTGGGCGGCCACCAATCAGAAGTTCAAGATCGACAAGGATAAGCAGGTATATTATTTCTCCATGGAATTCCTGATCGGCAGGCTGCTGGGCAATAACCTGCTGAACATGGGTGTGCTGGAGGTCGTTCGCGAGGGCCTTGCGGATCTGGGATTCTGTCTGCAGGATATCGAAGAGGTCGAAGCCGATGCCGGCCTGGGCAACGGGGGGCTGGGCCGCCTTGCAGCCTGCTTCCTGGATTCGCTCGCTTCCCTGCAATATGCAGGGCACGGCTGCGGCATCCGTTATAAATACGGCTTGTTCGAGCAGAAGATTGTAGACGGCTATCAGGTGGAACTCCCGGATTACTGGCTGCAGAATGACAACGTGTGGGAAGTTCGCCGCGAAGATAAACAGGTAGAGGTGCATTTCTGGGGACATGTGGACACCCGCTGGGAGAATGATGAGCTTGTGTTCGAGCACAAGGATTATGAGGCTGTACGTGCGGTTCCGTATGATATCCCGGTGATTGGTGCAGACCGCAGACATGTGAACACGCTGCGTAACTGGAGTGCTGAGTCCATCACCCAGCCATCGAGAGTCTTCGGCGCTCAGGGCGGTACGGATTATCACAAGTTTCTGGAATACAAGCGTTCGGTGGAATCCATCTCTGAATTCCTGTATCCCGATGATTCCCAGTACGAAGGCAAGCTGCTTCGTCTGAAACAGCAGTACTTCATGTGCAGTGCCGGCCTGCAGAGTATTATCCGGACCTTCGCCAAGACAGGCCTGCCGATTGACAGCCTGCCTGACAAGGTAGCCCTGCATATCAATGACACTCACCCTACGCTGGTGATCCCTGAGCTGATGCGCATTCTGATGGATGTCTATAATCTGGGCTGGGATCACGCCTGGAGCATGACTACCCGGATGGTATCGTATACCAACCATACCATTCTGAGCGAAGCCCTGGAGAAGTGGCCGATCGGCATGGTCAGAGAGCTGCTTCCGCGCATCTTCCTGATTATTGAAGAGATTAACGCCCGCTTCTGCGGCGAACTGATGAGCAAATATCCTGGAGACCAGGACCGGATCAATCAGATGGCGATCATCCATGACGATCAGGTACGGATGGCGCATCTGGCGATTGTTGCCAGCCACAGTGTGAACGGTGTAGCGGCGCTGCATACCGAGATTCTGCAAAAGCGTGAGATGCGGCTGTTCAATGAGATGTATCCGCACCGCTTCAATAACAAGACCAACGGCATTACGCACCGCCGCTGGCTGCAGCATGCCAATCCCGAGCTTGCCGGACTGATCAGCGAGTCGATCGGCACCCGCTGGCTGCATCAGCCACAGGAGATGATCGGACTGATCAAATACAGTGAGGATGCCTCCTTCCAGGAGCAGGTGGCCGCCATCAAACGCCGCAACAAGCTGCATCTGGCTGAATATATCACGAAAAAGCACGGTATTGCGGTAGATCCCGACTCGATCTTCGATGTACAGGTCAAGCGCCTGCATGCCTATAAGCGTCAGCTGCTGAACGTGCTTCATATTATGCATTTGTATAATCAGATCAAGGATAATCCATCCATTAATATCGTGCCGCGGACCTTCATCTTCGGTGCCAAGGCTGCTCCAAGCTATCATCTGGCCAAGCGGATCATTAAACTGATCAATACGGTGGCTGATGTAGTGAACAAAGACCCGGACATTAACGGGAAGATCCGTATCTTCTTCCTGGAGAATTATTCTGTATCGCTGGCGGAGAAGATTATTCCGGCCGCTGATGTCAGCGAGCAGATCTCCACGGCGAGCAAGGAAGCCTCCGGTACCGGCAATATGAAGTTCATGATGAACGGTGCGCTGACGATTGGAACCATGGACGGGGCTAATGTGGAAATGCATGAGATGGTAGGGGACAATAATATGTTCCTGTTCGGCCTCCGTGCAGAGCAGGTACTTGATTATTACCAGTACGGCGGATACCACGCCCGCGATATCTACAATGGCGATGGCCGGGTAAAAGAAGTCTTGGATCAGCTAATCGTCCCTGGCCCCTTCAGTTCCCATGCCCAGGAGTTCGATACGCTCTTCCAGTCGCTGATTGACAACAATGACGAATTCTTCGTGCTTAAGGATTTCGCCAGCTATGTGGAGACCCATGTCAAGATTGACCTGGCTTACCGGAACCAGAAGGAATGGCTGAAGAAGTCCATCATCAATATCGGCCATTCCGGCAAGTTCTCCAGCGACAATACGATTAGCCGCTACGCCGCCGAGATCTGGCATATCGATCCGGTCCGGCTGTAACGCCATAGGTACGGGCCGCAGCTTCAGGCGGTGTAATCAGAGCAGCAAAAGCCGCCCCAACCAGGAATCATTCCTGCGGTGGGGCGGCTTTTTTGATAGATAAGAATTGATATGTTTTGGGGTCCCCGCAAAGTACCTGAGTCATCATCAAAGCTAAGCTCCACTTTGCGGGGTTATTTTGCGGTTCAGGGCTTATTTGCTGCTGATAATGAAGGCTAGCCTTACAGCACCTCGGATACCATGGCTGCGAACCGTTCGAGGAAGCGGCGCTCCTCGTCGTCGAAGCGGTGCTTGAGCGGGCTGTCGATATCAAGTACGCCATAGAGGGTGTCCCCTTTGACCAGGGGAACAACTATTTCGCTGTTAGAGGCAGCATCACAGGCAATATGTCCCGGGAAGGCATGAACATCGCCGACCACTAGCGTGCGGCGTTCAGCGGCTGCGGTTCCGCAGACGCCGCGGCCCAGCGGAATCCGGATGCAGGCCGGAAGTCCCTGGAAGGGTCCGAGCACCAGCTCTTTGCCGTCAAACAAGTAGAAACCGGTCCAGTTGGTGTCCGGCAGAGAGAGCTTTAACAGTGCCGAAGCGTTGGCCAAGTTGGCAATGGCGTTCGGTTCACCCTCCATCAGTGCCCCGAGCTGGCTGAGAACGGCTTCGAACCGTTCGCTGCGAGTGCCATCATAAGGCATGGCTTGAAACATGAAGCATCACCTTCCTGTACCTTGAGTCAGTATGAATCCCATAACTGTTAACTATCAAGATAGTACAGGGAAGCGTGATACGTCAAGTATAATCAAGGATTAACAGGTTTTTCCGCTTAGTGGAAAAAGAGTAAGAAGAAAGAATCCTAGAAGTGAGGATGTTTCCGGGAACTCAGGGCAGGGTAATGCTTTTATAAATACAGCAGGCTAGTAGCCAGAAGGAGTGAAATATGCGCGCCGACGTACAGAACTTGTTTATTGGAATCCATATGCTATATTGTGCACATGAGAAGGATCTGACACTAACGGAAATGCTGCCGGAGCTGGAGAACCTGGGGTACCGGGTGGCGGAGCGCGAAGTGAAACAGGAGCTGGAACGGCTGACCCAGGAGAATTTCCTCACCGCCCATGGCGACGCTTATAGTGTTACGGGAACGGGAATCGAAGAATTCAAAGCCATTCAGGCCAAGCTTGGCGTGCTGTGCACTGAGGTGCTTAAGCCGGTTAAGGCAGCGGGTGCGTCAGGTTAATTCTGAATGCTGCTGTACGGAATGTAACATAACATTAGGTATAAGGTACAGCGTCTGACCGTGTGGCGGCAAGCCATAGGGTCAGACGCTGTTTGTGATGGTTAAGCGGAAGTGACAGGTAAACGCGCCGCCCGGGCAGAATAGAGTGTATACTGGTAGGGTTGAAAGGGGACGGGAACATGTATGTGTGCGGAGGGGTAATCCCGGAATTAAGCGGACGGAGGGTGCGCCTGCGGGCGATGCTGCCTGCGGACGCGCAGGCGCTGTTCGGGATTTGGAGCCATCCGGCGGTAGCGCCCTGGCTGGATGGCCCCCCTCTGTCCTCTGTGGAGGATGCAGAAGCACTGATTGCCCTGCTGGCGGAGTGGGCTGCGGAGGAAGAGAGCCTGCGCTGGAGCATCCTGGGGCCGGAAGGCAGTGTCATTGGCAGCTGCGGCTATAACCACTGGCAGCTTCAAGGCGCCTACCGGGGAGAGATCGGCTTCGAGCTGTCACCGGCAGCCATGTGCCAAGGATACATGCGGGAAGCGCTGGAGCTGGTGCTAGCCTTCGGCTTCCAGAGCATGGGGCTGAACCGGATGGAAGCCCTGTGCCACCCGGACAACCTTCGCGCAGAGCGGCTGCTCACGGGACTTGGCTTCCGGCAGGAAGGGCTGCTGCGGCAATACCGGCATACGGCTTCCGGCTATCAGGATGTAGTAATGTATTCCCTGCTGCAAGGAGATACGGGTGCAGGAGAGAGAACAGAGAGAACATAGAGAGAAGGTATGGAATCATTGAGTTCACTGGGGGAAAAGCAGCGAAAGTTAATATTGACAGGCGTACTGCTGGCTACATTTCTGGCAGCAATTGAAGGGACCGTAACGGGTCCTGCGGGTCCGGCCATCGTAGGGGATTTCCAGGGGATGCAGTGGCTGAGCTGGATCTTTACAGCGTATCTGCTGGCGATGGCCGTGACCACGCCGATTTTTGGCAAGCTGAGTGATCTGATCGGGAGGAAGCCCGTGTTCATAGGCGGCGCTGTAGTCTTCCTGGCAGGTTCGCTGTTATGCGGAATCTCGCAGAGTATGCAGCAGCTGATTATTTACCGGGGGATACAGGGGATTGGTGCCGGTGCGCTGATTCCGATGACCTTTACCATTATCGGAGATATCTACAGCCTGAAGGAACGGGCTAAGACGCAGGGGCTGCTTAGCTCGGTGTGGGGGATTTCTTCGCTTGTAGGGCCGCTGCTAGGCGGTTATGTAGTCGATTATTTAAGCTGGCGCTGGGTATTCGTATTCAATCTGCCGTTCGGCCTGCTGTCGATTATCTTCATCTCACGGTACCTGAAGGAAGAGAAGGTGCGCCGTAAGACGAAGATCGATGTAGCCGGAGTGCTGCTGTTCGCTGCGGGGATGGGGGCGCTGCTGTTTGGCCTGACAACTGGGGGGCAGAGTTTGCCCTGGGACTCTCCGCTGCTGCTGTCCATTCTTCTGGCGGCTGTTCTGCTGCTGGTGGTGTTCCTGTTCGTGGAGCGCCGGGCCGCTGAGCCGATGCTGCCGCTGGAGCTGTTCTCCATCCGTAATATTGCGGTCTCTACAGGGGCGAACCTGCTGGTCAGCACGCTGATTATCGGCCTGTCTACCTATGTTCCGCTGTGGGTGCAGGGCGTATTCGGCAAAAGTGCCGCCCTCTCAGGCCTGCTCCTGGCGCCGATGTCGGTCGGCTGGATGCTGGGCTCCATTGCGGGCGGGCGGATGATTCTGCGTGCAGGCACGCGCCGTACGGGAATGCTCGGCCTGTCGCTGATTGTTGTCGCGGCCGTGGGGCTTACGCTAATGAATGCAGACTCCTCCCAGCAGCTGCTTCTGGTGCTGATGCTGTGCTGCGGGGTGGGCTTCGGCTATGCCTCGACCGTCTTCACCATTATCGCCCAGTCCTCGGTGCAGCATGAGCAGCGCGGTGCGTCTACGGCACTGAACACCTTCACCCGCTCACTCGGGCAGACGGTGGGGGTGGCGATCTTCGGCTCGTGGTTGAACTTCAGTATTGACCGGAGCCTGGCGGAACAGCCAGGAGCTGCCGTCTCTGGCGCAGATATTAACCAGCTGCTTAACCCGCATAGCGGAAGCGTCCTGCCTAAGGAAGCCTGGAGCAGTCTGCAAGGTGCGCTGGAGGGCGGCCTGCACTCCCTGTTCATCGTAATGGCGGTGTTCGCTGTAATCTCTCTGGTGATCTCAGTACGCCTTGATCGAGGGGTGCCTTCCATACAGGAAGCAAGCACACCTTTGAAGCATTAAGCTTCAAGTCTTAGCACTGATTCTCCTGATTAGGAGATTTATCGAGAGGGTTTTTGAACATACAAAGAAATCGCTCCTTTGGGAATGGATGGCGGACCTTCCATTTACCCAAGGAGCGATTTTTTGAAAATATAATTTTTATGTTGCACATGAGTGATTCGTAGAATGACTGGGTTGCTGAATGTGACTGAGGGCTGAAGGTAAAGTATGCATACAACCACATACCATGGCGGGTACGTGGCATATGAACTAAATTGTAATTGTATGTGAAAAACAGCATACATTGTGCTCAGACACAGGCGCATAGCCTGAATGCGGTCCGTTCACGCAGCGTCCACCCAAGTGCTCACGTTGATCCCGCTCAAAACAAAGGGCTGTTCCAAGCAGCCGATTCATGCTTTTTGGAGCAGCCCATACTCTGATAACTGGTTGAATTAGTGAATAGATTCACAACCGCCGATTCCTTAACTAGCCTTATTTGCGCGGGAGCGGGGAGAGCTTCTCGGCTTGCAGGCCCATTTTCTTAAGCAACACAATCATCTGTTCCTTCTCTTCGTCGCTGAGTCCACTGAAGGCCAGATGCAGGCGCTCTGAGTACTTCGGATACATCTCGTTCATCAGGCGTTCGCCCTCTGTAGTCAGCTCGGCAAAAATAACACGGCGGTCGCTAGGGCAAGGCTTGCGCTGCAGATAGCCGCGTTCTTCCAGCTTGTCGATCACATAAGTAACGTTGCCGCTCTGAAGCAGCAGCTTGGCACCGATCTGCTGGATTGGCTGTGGTCCTTTGTAGAAGAGCACCTCCATGACTGCGAAGGCGGTCGGGTTGAAGCCTTCGATCTTGCTGCCGGTTACAGCATGCTCGTTAATGCTCTTGAAGGACTTGGCAAAAACTCTGTACAAATGCAGGGTCAACTGAGTATCGCGTTCATAGGATTGTATCATGCTTCTCCACCTCTATTGTTAATCGTACGGGCTTATCCGCACGGTTTGGAATACTTGCTTCCTGATATCTAGTTTTACAATACGTCAAACAAAGATTGAAGAACATGTCATTTGTCACAATAAGCACACTTTTAATTATAAAAAATTGAACAATCTTTTGAAGGTGCATAAAAATGTATTCTTGTGCGGAATTTGAAGTCGGTGACCGGTTATTCGTATAATGAAGGCTACAGGCTGCGGAGAGAGTAAAGGGTGAAAATTATTGCAGCAAAGGCCCGTCCAGGGTGCTATGATCGCATTATATTGAATGATGATACAGGAGATGGAGAGATACATGGAAGAGACAGAAGGCTCAGAGGAACAGAAGGCTCCGAAGCAGACGGAGGAGCGGATCAACAAGTATTACGACGACGATGATGACTACGATGATGAGGATACTGTGCTTGATGTGGTGATTGAGGAAGCGGGCTATGAGGCAGGAGATATCCGCATCTCAGGAATCTCTTTCCAGGTAAGAAAGGGCGAACTGCTGGGACTGATCGGACCGAACGGGGCCGGCAAAAGCACTACGATCAAGACGCTGCTCGGTCTGCTGAAGCATGCCAAGGCCCGGGTGAAGCTGGGCGGCGAGAACCAGTCCTACGCCTACGTGCCGGAGCAGCCGGTATTCTACGAGGACCTTACGCTGTGGGAGCATCTGGATCTGGCCGCTGCCGCCTACGGCTTAAGCTATGAAGCCTTCGAGTCCACGGCGGAACAACTGCTGGTACAGTTCAGCATGACCCATGTGCGCGATGATCTGCCTGCGGGCTTCTCCAAGGGGATGAAGCAGAAGATGATGCTCATGCTTGGCTTCCTGGTACAGCCGGATGTCTATATAGTGGATGAGCCATTCATCGGGCTTGATCCCAGGGCCACCAAGGATTTCCTGCGCCTGCTGGAGGCGGAACGGGAGCGCGGTGCCGGGGTGCTGATGTCCACACATGTTCTGGATACAGCGGAGAAAATCTGCGACAGCTTCATTCTGATCTCCGGAGGCAAAATTGCCGCCGAGGGGACACTTGCGGCGATACGCGGGGAAGCGGGGCTGCCGGAGGGATCGCTGTTTGATTGCTTCGACGAATTAACATGAGCCGGAATTCATTTGCGTTCCCGGCTGCAAGGAATCTCTTAAGACGAAGACTGTTCTCCCATTTCCGGGAGCAGACTGCTATTATCCGTACGGCTGTAGACTGGACAGTCCTGCTGTATATTCTCATCCCGGGGGGCTTGCTCGGCGGCCGCTTCTACTATGGCTACTGGAATGGCAATCTTCCGGGTTGGTTCAGCCATGTACCCTTTGTGATCGTGCCTTCGCTGCTGGCCATTCTGCTGGCTACCGGAGGTATCGTGCTGTTGCTCCAGGAAGGCGATCTGCTGTTCCTGCGGCAGCGGCAGAACTGGATCAGCACGATTCTCAAAGGCGGCATGGTCTATAGCCTAGCGGTAACTGCGCTGAAGATGGCGGCGGTGTACGTCATTCTGCTGCCGTTTCTGATCCGCGGCTATGGTCTGAGCGCGGCAAGCACCTATGGCCTGCTGGCGCTGACCATAACCTGCAGCTGGGCCGTTAAGCTGCTGGGTCATATCGTCAAGGTGCAGCGTCAGGGCTTCCGCCGCCGGCTGTGGCTGATCCTGGCGGTGGCCGTGCCCTGCGGGATCTACCTGCGTCTTGCGCTCTTCTGGAAGGATAGCCCAACCCTTCTGTTCCTTGCGGCTGCCGCCTATGCGGCAGTGACCGTCCTGGCCTTCAGAGCACGCCTGCGCCTGCGCGGCACGTTCATCAATGATGTGCGCGAAGACTACAAGCAGCGGATGAGAATTGCAGCGATTCTGCTGCGCCGTGTGCTGGATAAGCCGCGGCCGACACGTTACAAGCCCTGGATCTTCCGCAAGTCGCAGCCGCTGCTGGCCTCGAAGTTGCCCGAGAGCCGCTTCGCCGCCGCAGGGATGAAGGCGATGCTGCGCAATCCGGCCCATCTCAAGCTGTACTTGCAGTTCACTGGAGTGTCGCTGGTGGCCATCTTTATTGTGCCAGTAGTACTGAAATGGCTGCTATATATTGTCTTGACGAGTATGATGGCCTACTGGCTGACTTCCTTCTGGAATCTGTTCTCCGGGGATGATTATATCGGCATTCTGCCGTTCACCAAGGTGCAGAAGGCGGACGCCGGTTCCAAGGCGATGCCCATTCTGCTGACGCCCTTCGCTGTCCTGTGCTCCGCTATGCTCTGTATTCCTGCCTATGGCTGGTGGGGCTTGCTGATCTTTATCCCTGTCGGGGCTGCCGCCGGAATCTGGATCGGCCGTATCTTCAGTGTCATCAGATTTGCAAGATAACAGCAAAGAGCCTTCCTCCACAAGCTGGGGGAAGGCTCTTTACTGTTCTAACTATAGGCGCTGCTTATCCGCCTTACTGCGCCGCCGCATGCTTGCCGGCCGTATAGCCGGTGGAGAAGGCGGCGGTAATATTATAGCCGCCGGTATACCCGTGAATATCGAGAATCTCACCGCAGAAATAGAGGCCTGCGGTCAGCTTGGACTGCATGGTTTTGGGATCAATCTCCTTAAGCGCGACTCCACCGCCGGTTACGAAGGCTTCCGCCAGGGAACGTGTCCCATGAACCTGAACGGGCATCCGTTTCACCAGGGCAGCCAGCGCCCCAAGGCCAGTCTTGGGCAGATGATGGCCTGTAATCTCCCCGTCAAGCCCACCCTTCGCCAGCAGCAGCGGGATCAGGCGCTCGGGCAGCAGGCCCTTCAGCGAGTTGCGGATAGCCTTCTTCGGCTCCAGGTCGAGCTTATTCTGGAGCATAGACTCCGCCTCCTGGAGGGACAGATCCGGGAACAGGTCGATGGACATCTCCACGGTATCGGTTCCCGACTTCTGCTGAACCTGGCGCAGGAACTGGCTGCAGCGTAGCGCGATCGGGCCGGATAGGCCGAAATGGGTGAAGATCATATCCCCCCGGTGAGAGATCACCTTTTTGCCCCTCTGATTCCAGACGCTCAGCGTAACATCGCGGAGGGACAAGCCCTGCAGCTCCCCGGATTTGATCCACGCCTCCCGTGAGAGAATGGGGACCTCGGTCGGGAACAACTCCGTGATCGTATGTCCGGCAGCGGCAGCCCAAGGGTATCCGTCGCCGGTAGAGCCAGTCTGAGGCACGGACTTGCCTCCGGTGGCGATGATGACAGCCTTCGCACTGAAGGCTTTGCCTGACTCCAGGCGGATGCCACGGACGGCTCCTTCCCCGTAGAGAACCTCCCGGACCGGGCTGTCCGTCATGATCTGCACGCCAAGGCTCCGTACTTTGCCTATCAGAGCGGATACTACGCTTGCGGCCTTGTCCGATACAGGGAACATCCGCCCGTTATCCTCCTCCTTCAAGGCGATGCCCAGCCCCTCAAAGAAATCTATAATATCCCGGTTATTGAAATGATCAAACGAGCTGTATAAAAAACGGCCGTTGCCCGGAATATGGGCGATCAGCTCCGAGGTCTCCTTTATATTGGTAACATTGCAGCGCCCGCCGCCCGAAATCCCCAGCTTGCGGCCCAGCTTAGCCCCTTTGTCGATCAGAAGTACGGACGCCCCGTGTCCGGCTGCGGCTACGCTGGCCATCAGCCCGGACGGGCCGCCTCCAATGACGATTACATCATAGCTATTCATTCATTTGCTCCTTTTGCTTATTGCGACACTCTATTAACGGCATCATACCATTCCAGGCGGAGTGTAGCCAGATCCAAGCGACCGAAACCTGATTATCGTTGTCAGGAATGCGCGGGTATGCTTTAATCTAAGTGGAAAAGGAATTTTAACCAATTTGAGGAGTGATTGCAATTATTTATGCGGTAAAGGATATTTTATTGCAAATATCGGCTGCCTGCATGTTCCTGTTTCTTTTTCAGTGGAGGCTGGACCGGGGCGATCCCCTACGCCGGAACATCAGGTTCCCCGATGACCATACCTTTCTGATGATCTGCTGCGCACTGGGCATTACGTTGTGCATGGCGCTATCCGATACGATGTTCGGAGTGGTCTATTTGAATCTGGCGATTCTCCCGGCCTATCTCGGGATCTTATATGGTAACCTGCCCTCCAGTGTATACCTGGCACTGTATTTCTTATTCTGTACTGCATTATTCTCGATGCCGTCAGGGATAGAGCATTTTTTCTTGAATACAGGGGTGCTGATGTATCCGCTGCTCTTCGGTATGTCCGGGCTGTTCAAGAAATCCGCGATTCCCGGCAAAATCGGCATTCTGTGGGGCGCGCTTTTCCCGAGCATGCTGTTCATTGTCATTGTACCGAATATGCAGGGCCGGAGCGTCCTGAATATCCTTTCTGCTGAAGCCGCCCTGGCCGGGCTATATGCCTTGACGGCCTTAATTCTGGGCGCCTTGTTTATCATTTATATTGATAAGGCCTGGGACAAGCTGCAAGTCAGGATACAAATGCAGGGGATCTCGGAGAAATTCCTGTGGGAATCGGAGAAGCTGCAGCAGATCACGAATGTGGTTCCGCTGAATATTATGGAGTTCGATGACAACGGGTATGTGACGGAGGTGAATGAATACATGCTGAGCCTGATGCAGCGTCATTGCCCTCTGTTGACCAGAGAGATTATTTTGTCCAGTCCGGCCAGTGAGCTCTTCGGCAAAAGCATGGATCAGGCCGCCCTCACCCGGTTACATGAGGTTCTGCGCAGCAGACAGCGTTCCAATACCAAGATCAGGGTCGATTCGATGACCTATCATATTTTTACCGCGCCGCTTCAGCATGAATCGGGGCAGCCGGGCGGAATCGTCATGATTATTCAGGATTTGACGGAAGAGGAGAAAATCCGCAGTGAACTTGGCAATGTCGAGCGCCTGTCGCTGGTCGGGCAGATGGCTGCCGGAATTACGCATGAGATCCGCAACCCGATGGCGGTAGTACGCGGCTTCCTGCAGCTGATGCGGGAAAAGAGCCCGGAGGATCTCCACTCCTATTATCATATTGTCATGGAGGAGCTGGACCGGGCCAACAGCATCATCAATGACTTTCTGTCGCTGGCACAGACCCGTGTATCGGACAAGGAGCCGGCCGGGCTCCAGCCTATTCTGGAGGAGCTTACGCCGCTGATCTGGGCGGATGCCAATCTCCGCGGCCAAAGTGTTGAACTGAAGATCAGCCCGGCCATGCCGCTGCTGCAGCTCAATGTCCGGGAGATCAAGCAGCTGATTCTGAATCTGGCCCGCAATGGCATGGAGGCGATGGAGGCCAAGGGCGTGCTGACACTGGCTGCCTGTGAGCATGAGGATACCGTGCTACTGATTATAACGGATACCGGAGGCGGTATGCCCGAGAGCCAGCTACAACAATTGTTCACCCCGTTCTTCACCACCAAGAGCCAGGGGACAGGTCTTGGGCTGTCGCTCTGTCTTAGTATTGCAGAGCGGCATAACGGGACGATCCGGGTAGAATCGGAGGTAGGGTGCGGGACCTCGGTCATCGTTACTATTCCGGTGGATTCCAGAGAGGGAGTGGTCCAAAGCCCTGTATATATGCAGCGGATTCGGGGGTGACGGGCACCGATTCGGGACTGTGCAGCGGCAGGCTGGAGCAGGCTGCTTCTCTTGCTTTCGCAGAGTATGTATGTATAATAAAGTTAGCAAGTAGTGCTGGAACGCGGTAACTTTATCCCGGTTCAGGGCCGTATCTCAATTCAAGTGATGAAGGAGAGTGCAGAGAAATGTCCATGTCTTTTAATCAATATATGAGAGATTCTATTCAACCTATGCGCGACGATCTGACAAGTATCGGATTTCAGGAGCTATTGACCCCGGAGGATGTGGAAGCAGCCCTTCCGGCAGCCAAGGGAACTTCGCTGGTTGTTGTTAACTCCGTATGCGGCTGTGCCGCCGGACAGTGCCGTCCAGGGGTAGCCCAGGCGCTGCAGAACGAGATTCTGCCGGATCACCTGTTCACCGTATTTGCCGGTCAGGAGAAGGATGCTACAGCCAAGGCGCGTGAATATTTCGCTCCGTATCCGCCATCGTCCCCGTCCATCGCCCTGATGAAAGACGGCGAGCTGGTTCACTTCATCGAACGTCACGGTGTGGAAGACCGTTCGGCCGCCGAGATTGCTGCGGAGCTGAAGGAAGTTTTTGACCGCGTGTGCCAGTAATAATGTCCTGCAACCTAAGGCAGCAGAATGAATAAGTAATGATCCCGCATCAGCCAGCCGTCAGCCGGAGGCTTGGCTCATGCGGGATTTTTTCTAATGTTAAGGGTAGGAAATACAATTCTAAGAAACGGGGTGGTCCTGTGAGTCTGCAGGAAGAGATTATTGCTACGCTGGGAGTTAAGCCGGTAATTGATACAGATACAGAGATACGGGGACGTGTAGATTTCCTGAAAGCGTATGCGCTCCAGGCGGGGGCCAGAGGTCTGCTGATTGCGATTAGCGGGGGTGTGGACAGTGCGGTGGCTGCGGGTCTGTGCAAGCTGGCTACGGATGAGCTGACGGCAGAGGAAGGCAAGGAGTATATGACACTCGGGGTGTTCCAGCCTTACGGGGAGCAGGAGGATATTGAGCACAGCTATGCGGTGGCCCGGGCTTTTGAGCTGACCCATACGGTGGAGACCAATATTGAAGAAGCGGTGAACGAAATCGCTCTGGAGGTCGAGCATAGCCTGAAGGCCCTGGGACAGCATAAGCATATTACCCATCAGGGCAAGGGGAATGTAAAAGCGAGAACGCGGATGGTGATGCAGTATGCGCTTGCTTTTGAGAACAATCTGCTGGTGGTGGGTACCGATCATGCCTCAGAGGCCATTACCGGATTCTATACGAAGTGGGGCGATGGCGCCGTCGATATTACACCGCTGTCTTCTCTGAACAAACGGCAGGTACGGCAGCTGGCTGCGGCGCTTGGCGTGCCGGCGGATATCGTAACCAAAGCGCCGACGGCTGGACTCTGGCCGGGTCAGACGGATGAGACTGAGCTTGGAATCACCTACGAGGAGAACAGCGATTATCTGGAGGGGAAGACCGTCAGCCCTGAAGCGGCTGAGAAGCTGGAGCGCTTCTTCCGGAGAACGGCGCATAAGCGTGACAGTATTCCGGGGATCTAAGCAGGTTATGCCGGAGCCGCCGGGGCGCTGCGTTTGATGCAGACGCTCCGGCGGTTTTTTGGTAAGAGTAAGAATCTACTTCGCGAGCACCCGGTTGATGAAATCCCTGGTAGCGGATATCGCCTGTTCTAACTGGGGGGTAGTACCGGCAAAAGGATGAACGGTGCCAAAGGTATGATTGCCGCCGGGAATCTGCACCCATTCGATATCCGGCCGCAGCCGGATCAATTGCTCGGAGCCGCGCCGCAGATGCTCTCCGTCCTCACTGCCTTGAATCAGGACAACGGGGCAGCTGGCCTGTTTCATCCGCTCTACAATCTGGTAACGCTCCGCTTGCTGCTCCAGATCCTCTATAATGATGGCATCCAGCGGCATTTGCTGGCCGGTCCGTCCGTTGAGCACATGGGTCCTGCCCTTTTCCCGCATTTCACTCTTCTGCTGCTCTGTGAACAGATCCAGGTTAGTGATCCCGTTCCAGGAGATGACCCCGGTGATTTCTGCGGGATGATCCAGTGCGTAGAGGAGCGAGTCGCCCCCGCCGCGGCTATGGCCTAGCAGGAAGAGCGGGAGGCTGCCGAACCTGTGGTGCTGGCTCAGATAAGAGAGCAGGATCTCCATATCCTTGATCTCACGCTGGTAGGTGTTGCGGGCGAACTTGTCCAGTTCGGTGAAATTCTGCAGATCCTCGCCGATGCCGGCATGGGAGAAGTTAAAGGTGATTACTTCATGCTCGTCGCTGAGCGCCTGTGCCGTATACGGGAACATCCCCCAATCCTTGAAGCCTTTGTAGCCGTGAGCGATGACTATCACACTGCGGGCCTCTCCCTGGGCGGGGAAATGGGAACAGCGAAGCACCGCATCCTCTCCTGCGGGTAATTCAAAATTACGGGACATAAGGTATTCTTCCTTTCCTACATATCTTGGAACTGGCGGTTGTACTTCTTTACCAGATATACCTGATTTGTGCGTGATAGACTTTCAGTTTTTTTTCTTTTAAAATAGCAGAAAGCTGACGCTAAGACTATTATTAATAATACTTGGTCAAGATGCTGACAGGCTTCACTGTTACATGAGATCTGTGGAGTCCTAGCAAGATCATATCATTAGACGCAGGGTAAGGATAGAAGGTAATATAAGAGGGTTAAGGAATGCAGAGCCAGGAGAGGTGTGGGATGTGTGATTTACGGAATCGGGCATGATGTGCTGGAAATCGGCAGGGTTGCCGGGATTACGGAGGGCAGCCTGGGCAGCCGCTTCTCCCGGAGAATTCTGACCCGGCAGGAGCTGGCGCTGGCCGCAGGCAAAGGCGCGAAGACAGCGGAATTCATCGCCGGAAGATTCTCGGCCAAGGAAGCGGTTGTGAAGGCGCTCGGCTGCGGAATCGGTCAGATGGTGGGTTTTCAGGACATTGAGATTCTGCCGGATGCACTGGGCAAACCAGTAGCCATCCTGTCTGCGGAGGCCTGGTCCCGGCTGCGGCTGCCGAAGGAGGAGTATGTCATTCATCTCACTATTACGCACAGCCGCGGACTGGCCTCTGCCTTCGCGGTGGTGGAGCGGACACCCGGTCTACAGCCTGTAACTATATAATATGAACGGCAAGGAGAATAACGATGAACACAGATGAGAAGCACGTAGAAGCGCAGCAGGAAGCCAAGTTATTCTTCAGCCGGTTCCTGCTGGAATGGTACCACCTCCAGAAGCGGGACCTGCCGTGGCGGCGCCACCGCAACCCGTATTACATCTGGATCTCAGAGATTATGCTGCAGCAGACCCGGGTAGATACGGTAATTCCTTATTTCAACCGTTTCATTGAGCAATTCCCGACTGTAGAGGCGCTCGCTGATGCACCGGAGGAAGAGGTGCTGAAGTGCTGGGAGGGACTTGGCTACTACTCACGTGCCCGGAATCTCCAGCATGCCGCGAAGCAGGTCAAGGAGCTGTACGGAGGGCAGGTACCGGATGACCGAGATGCCGTATTCGGCCTCAAGGGCGTAGGCCCGTATACAGGCGGTGCTATTCTGAGCATCGCGTTCAACCGGCCGGAGCCGGCGGTGGATGGCAATGTGATGCGCGTCTTATCCCGGTATTTCCTGATTGAGGATGACATTGCCAAAGGCCCGACCCGTGTGAAAATGGAAAAGCTCGCCGCCGAGCTCATCCCCGAAGGGGAGGCAGGCAGCTTCAATCAGGCGCTGATGGAGCTTGGTGCGCTCATCTGCACGCCGAAATCACCGCGCTGCCTTCCGTGTCCGGTGATGGAGCACTGCGCCGCGCGGCTGGCGGGCTGCGAGGCTTCGCTGCCCGTCAAGACCAAGGCGAAGCCGCCGCGTCCGGAGGAGCGGCTGGCCGCCCTGGTCGAGGGCCGCGGCGAGCACGCGGGCCGGGTACTGATCCGGCAGCGGCCGGCTAGCGGG
>NZ_ASPS01000076.1:0-60373 GCF_000517865.1 Paenibacillus sp. FSL R7-269 | reverse complement strand
CCCCGCGCCGGGGAAATAGCCCTCGACCCAGGCGTGGGCATCGCCGCCGGTCACGCTGTAGCGCTGCGGCACAGAGCCGGGCACGGCGGTTCCCGGGCCGTAGCCCTGGACGTACCGCGCCGGAATGCCGCTGCTGCGCAGCAGGACCGTCATCGCAGTGGCAAAATGCACACAATAGCCCTGACGGGTCCCGAACAGAAAATCATCGGTGAAATCGGCACCGGACGGCGGCACACGGGTCTTCAGCGAATAGGTGTAGCCGTCCTGAAGATAGCCGGCTATAGCTACGGCGGCATCGTAACGGCTCGCCGCAGCAGTGGTAAGATCGCCGGCCAGTGCACGTACTCTGGGCGGCAGAGCAGCGGGGAGCTGCAAATACTGGCTGCGGACCCCGTCAGGATCACTCCCCTTCAGCTTCCGCAGCGCTGCCGGATCACTTGGCGGCAGAACAGACTTGACGGTATACTCCGTAACCCCTGCGGAGCCGTAGACTTCCGGCAGGCGGAAGCTGAGCCTGTCAGGGCTAGTCAGCACGTAACCCAGCAGGCTTCCGTCTGTAAGCCGGATGTTCTGTACGTCTGTTATCGCGCCTGCGCTGAACAGCGGCACACCTCCGGTGGAAGGCGAAGCGAGCTGAATCCGCTGGATAAATGTCTGGCCCCCGGCGGATGAAGCATTCGCCAGAGCGGGCACCGCCCCGGATAGGCGGGGCAGATTCAGCGCTGAATACGCGGCTCCGCTCCTGATCCAGCGGCGGCCGTCATAATACGCCATGCTCTCCCCCCGCGAGTAGTAGGGACGGGACGCAGTGACCGTGAAGGCCGCCTCCGTGCTGGGTGTCAAGGGCATGCCAAGCTCTCTGTCCTCCATACTGTAGCCGGTGCTGCCGGTGCCGGGTACGCCTGTCTCCTCCGGCCTTTGCGCCGCAGCCCAGTGCTCCAGCTTGTCCAGCACCGGCTGCAGTGTAACCGGGGCAGCCGGGCGTGCGCCCAGCCCTTGCCCGGCTATCCAGGCGGCCAGCGTTACCAGCACAGCCGCCGATAACGCCCCGGCTCCCCAGCGGGCGTAAGGAAGAACCTGCCTTCCTGTCCGTTCTTGCAGGTGGAGCAGTCCGCTGAAGGCCCGCAGCCACAGGATCAGTCCCGCCATCACCAGGACATCCCCGGAAGTATTAACGGCATAGCCCATATCCAGCACCAGCAGATACACCAGCGTTACACCGGTGAACAACGCAATACTTCCCCTGTACAGCGCGAGTTGCTGGACAGAGGACACCAGCAGTCCCCAGCCCAGAACCAGAATCAGCAGTCTGCTGTCCTCGCTTAAGGCGGAGATCCGGCCGGAGAACAGCAGTAGGGCATCCTGTCCGCTTTTCTCCATGGCATAGACCTTCAGCCACCCGCCCCCGCCTCCCGCAGCAGCACAGAGGCCATACCAGGTCATGAAGATTAGCAGAAACTGACCGCTTGCCTGTACAAGACGGGGCAACAGCAGACAGCCCCATGCGAGAAGTGCTGCTGCCGAGAGCATCAGGAGCCGCAGGAGCTGTGTATGGTCCGCTGCCGCAGACAATCTGTAGAGCGGCAGCAGCCACAGACCAAAGACGCCCATAATTGCCAAAGAGAACAGGCCGCGATAATACAGGGGGCTGTCCTCTCTTTTACCTGCGGTGCTGTTCTCTGCAAGTTCTGATTCCTGTATCCCTGCCGCTGTAAACATGATGCTTCCGTAGCAGCGCTGCCTGCTGTGGGTTGAGCCCTTCGGACTGGCGCCATCCGCACTCACTCTAGCAGGAGGTGGAGTTATCCGGGAATCCATCAGGCTCCGCCCCCTTGTACCCTTGTGCAGGAGCAGCATTGCTCAGACAGTGAATCCTCGCTCCAAGCCGCATTAGACTTCCTGCAATCGTATCCGAGGCAGGCAGTCTGCTGTCCCCGTACACCGCGGGATCATGCCCCGATGTTGCCCAGTCCTCCGGTGCCAGCCTGCCGCTGCTGGACAGCTCCGGCATTGTACCCGCTGCTCTGGCGGGACTCCGTACAGGATTACCGGGAGTCCGGCTCGGAGAAGGCTGGTCCCAGACATAATACAGTTCCACCCTGATTCCCTGAACCAGGAAGCGGGCCAGCGTTCTCGCCGACTCCTCCTCCAGCCGGCCGGTAATGACGGATACCGTCATCCCGGGGATCCAGCTCTGTGACGCATCCTCCAGCAGTCTGCTGAGACACTGTGAGCCGGAGGGAGCAATCTCTGTAAGCAGATCCCGGACCCTCCCGGGAATCTGGCCCAGCCCCTCATGCCTAGCCATCCCTTCCGGCCAGCCGCCGCTGAAGAGCTGGATGTAGCTGCCGGAGCGCTCGGCAGAGAGCAGCAGCCCCATAGTAGCCGATACCGCCTGTTCAAAGGCCGGGATCACCGACCTCCGCTGGCTGCGGGGAACATGCGCACCACCGGGAATCTCATAATCCGCCGGACTGCTCGCAAGCACGATGCAGGTCATCTGCCCCGCTTCACGTTCCGGCACTCTGCTCTGCAGATTGCCTTTACGGGCGCTGCTCTTCCAGTGAATCCGGCTGAACGGATCACCCGGTGCATAATCACGGATATCCGCTGCTTGCGGGCTGCTATGGTTCCCCCGCCCGGATGCACGGTCTCCGGAAAGCAAGCCGGTATCCGGCACTGCTGCGCCCATATATAGAGCTCTTGGCAGCACCTTGAAGCCCGCCTTGCCGCCCGGCTGGCAGCCGCCTGTGAACAGCCCCGGCAGATCTCCCCAGGTTACACTGCACCCATGAAGCTGATGCACGCCTCTTGGGACAGACAGCAGCTCATACGAATATTTGAAGGAGCGCCGGAAGCCGGGAAACAGCAGCTCCTGATGGCTGCCCCCGCTCCAATAATCTGTAACAATCATCCAGGGCAGCGGGATTCTGGCGTTAAAAGAAATCTGAACCTCCACAATAGCGTCATCCCCCGCAGACAGACGCGCAGGAGCAATCGTGCGCTGGACACTAACTCTCCGGGGACCGCAGAGCTGCATCAGCAGGCCGCCGGACATGACCACTCCGCCAGCTGTCAGCAGCAGCAGGAGCGATTCTCCGCCGCGCCACATATACAGCCCTCCGGTAACCGCCATCAGGAGCAGCATTCGCCCCCACTCCTTGGCTGCGCGGCGGATGCGCTTCCGGGGGAACCCTGCAATCTCTGCATTCCCGTACCTGCCCAGCTGTGAATATACCTGTGATTTCGGATCTGTCAATGATGATGAGGACAAGGAGGACACCCTTCCATGGTCATAGACTAGCCCCCTGACAGCCCGTGGTTTCACTGGCTATACCGCTTGCTGAGGCCTGTTGCTATCTATTCTTTCCACGAAAAAGGATGCCCAGACATTCAGCAGCCGCTTTTCCCCGCTAGCTCTCCCTGTTCTCTGCTCTCCTTGCCGTTCCCTCCTCCCAACCGGATATCCGCCTTAAGCTGCGGTGACCCTGCGCTCCTCTGCATTTACAAAGGCTTCCGCACCCGGATGACCTGCCGCCTCCAGCAGCATACGCAGGGGTACCCAGAGGGAGGAGCCTTGGAGCTGTACCTGTGCCGCCTTGTACTCTGCTGTACCGTCCGGCCAGTGAATGCCCACCTCCTGCCTTTGTGAGTCTAACGTCATGCTGCGGCCGTTCCAGCTTACAGCTGCGCTGCGGGTAGCCACATCCCAGCCGACCCGTCCGCCCAGCCGTTCCACGGTGGCGCGTAGCGGAACATAGTACTGCCCGTCCTGTAGACGGTACTCTCCGGGCTTTAGCTTGGTTTCCATCCCGCCAATCTCAAGCGCAAGCGCCTTGCCTGGTGCAAACAACTCCGCATTCGGGGCAATATTGACCGATATCCAATCCTGTGACGGTTTGCCCCGATGAAGGGAGGCTGCCTTGGAAGACACCCTGAACTGTACGGGATCACTCTGCGCATCCAGAACACCGAATCCATAACCGGCTGCTCTGTAGCGTTCAATGATGGCGGGCAGCGCCTTGGCGCTCTGTTCATGGCCCGATCCGTCATGCAGCAGCAATACCACACTGGAAGAGGTCAAGTCAGCCACAGAAGCCTGTACAATCTCCGCAGCGGGCACTCCCCGGCGGCGGGAATCCCCGCTGTCCACAGTCCAGTCCATCACCCCGTAGCCTGCCTGCTTCAGCAGATTGAAATATGTACTGTCGAAATGGCCGAACGTGCCGCCCGGCGCACGGACCAGCTGCGGACGGACGCCTGTGATCTCACGTACCGTTTCCTCCGTCTGTTTGATTTGGCGCCAGAACTCCTTGAAGCCGCTATATAAATCATGATAGTTATGATTATAAGTATGGTTGCCGATAGCATGCCCTTGCTCCCAGATGGCCTTGATCAGCTCGGGACGGCCTGCGGCCTGATCCCCCAGCACGAAGAAGGTCGCCTTAACCCCCTGCTCCTGCAATATGCTAAGTACCTTGGGAGTAACTGCGCTTGGACCGTCGTCAAAAGTCAGATAGACCACCTTCTCCTTGCGGTGTCCCGCTGCCGGAGCAGCTTTTCCCGCAGCAGCGGATACTTGAGCAGGACGCTCCGCACCTGCTTTAGGGGCTGAACCGCCCGAAATGTGCAGCTGCCGTAATTCTGCGGTTGTCATTCTGGCCGCTGCCGGGCGCAAATCTTGCACCGGGACAGCCGGAGCATTATTCTTAGAGAGTAGAGGTAACGTACTGCCTGCTTCAGCCTGTAGGGAGTACTTACTCCGCGAACCGGAAGAATTCCCCTGCCCTCCATAAGCTGACACACCCAGACTTAGCACAACAGCAATAACAAGCAACCCGCAGATCATGATGCGGCGGATAGGATTTTCCCGGTTGTTCTTCATCTTCTCTACCTCCAGCATTCTATTGGCGCTTCCGCACCATTTGGTAGATTGTATGAAGACAAGCTTCAGAATAGAATTGGCGCGCAGCCTTTGGAGAGTGAAGAATTTATGGATATGCTGAAATGGATACAGGAATTGTTTGCGAGCTATGGATATAGCGTATTGTTCTTCGGGCTTTTGCTCGAATTTATCGCCCTGCCTTTTCCCGGGGAGACCACGATGGCCTTCGCAGGATTTCTCTCTTTCACGGGGAGGCTGGATTTCTTCACACTGGTGATCGTAGCCTTCTTAGGGACTACAATCGGGATGACCATCACTTATTTCATCGGACTGAAGGCCGGTCTGCCCTTTATCCAGCGGTACGGCAAATGGTTCATGTTCTCTCCCGCCAAGCTGGAAAAGACACAGCGCTGGTTCGAGAAATACGGCAGCGTGCTGATTTCCATCGGCTATTTCATCCCCGGCGTCCGACACTTCACCGGCTATTTTGCCGGGATTATCGCCCTGCCCTTCCGTAAATTCGCTATGTATGCCTATGGGGGCGCAATATTCTGGGTAGTGTTATTCCTCGGAATCGGCAAAATCTTCGGCCCGCAGTGGATGGGCATCTTCCACCTGATCGAATCCTACGCCCTTTGGATTGCGGTAGGTGTGCTGGCCATCGCCGCGCTGATTGCCGTCTACCGTTACCGGGCTGCCATTTCTCTCCGGCTGCGCCGGCGCAAGCCAGTGGCTACGCTTGAACCCAAGGTCCAAGTGAAGGTTAAAGAAACCTCCAAGACCCGTTAATCCACACCTTACCTAACGCCTGAAAGAAGGTTTTCCTGTGAAAATAGACCGTCTGCTCTCCATTGTCATTCTGCTGCTCAACCGGCCGCTGATTCAGGCCAAGGAGCTGGCCGATATGTTCGAGGTCTCCGTGCGTACGATTTACCGCGATATAGACAGCATTAACAGCGCAGGCATCCCTGTGGTCACCTATCAGGGATCAGGGGGCGGCATCGGCCTCATGCAGGGCTACCGGCTGGACCGCAACGTGTTATCGGAACGCGAGCTGGCCGATATTTTCAACGCGCTGCAAAGCGCCTCTTCCATCGGAGGAGGAGGCCATCAGCTATTGATGGAGAAAATCAGCAGTGTCGTCCCTCCCTCCCAGATCGCCGCCTTCCGCAGCCAAACCACCCGGATGATTGTCGATTTCTCCCCCTGGGAGCTGACAGGCCCGCTGGAGGAGCGGCTGAGCCTTCTTAAAGAAGCCTTGGAGAAAGAGGTTACGGTCACTTTTGAATACATAACTGCCGAAGGCAGGGTAAGTCTGCGTACGGTCGAGCCGTATACGCTGGTTCTCAAGGGACCGTTCTGGTACTTATACGGGTTCTGCCAGGACCGTCAGGATTTCCGCCTCTTCAAGCTGCTGCGGATGAAAGCGCTGGTGAAGGAGAACAGGCACTATATCCGCCAGGATATCCCGCTTACAGAATTGCCGTGGAGTAGTAGCTGGAAGGAACCGCAGAATCTCACGCCGGTCAAGCTGCGTTTCGCGCCGGAAGGCAAGCATCTCGCAGAGGAATACTTCGACTGTGAGACGCTCCAGCGGGATGATACCGGCGGATACACCCTAACGCTCCAGTACCCTGAGAATGACTGGCTATACGGCTTCCTGCTAAGCTTCGGGACCGTCCTGGAGGTGCTTGGACCGGAGCATGTCCGCCGCAGATTAGGCGAGGTGGCCCGCGGCGTCGCGGCGGCATATTCAGCAGATCTGGCGGAGACGCAATAACCGCCATGCCCGCATTCAAGCATGTACAATCTTTCTCCATCCGCATCCGAACCTGAATCCATGTTGTCAGGTTTGCCGGTATATACTCTAAGGGAGAAGCTGGTTATGGGCTGGATGGCTGGGAGGTGCAGGGCAGCGGGGCAGTTCTGCATCCTCTCCAGACGCAGGAAAGACGATCCGCTATAACCGTTAACGGTTATAGCGGATCGTCTTTTTTAAAATATAAGAATTTATCTGTTTCACACGATAAATCATCCTTCTATTTCTCGCTGAAACGGTACCGTCCCTTAAAAGGACGGTAAAGCCGTTTCCACTTGTACTGTAAACAGGATTATGCTCTCTGTGATTTCGTCAGGTTCGGCTGCGGCTGTCCGCCTTCCGCTTCTTCCGTCTTCAGGAAGTCGGGCTGCGGAGAGGTCTTGCGGATGAACAGCGCCAGCACCAGGGCAACAACAGTTACCCAGGTCGCTACAGCGAACGCATGGGTAATCCCGTTAATCGTTGCGTCCTGTGTAAGCTTGAGCATTGCAGCCTTATCGGTCTTCGACACCGCTCCGCTTACCAGCGCATCGGTAATGTTGCTCTTCGTACGGTTAGTCATCAGGCTGACGAACAGGGCCATCCCCAGTGCGCCGCCCACGGTACGCAGGGTGTTGGACATGGCTGTACCATGGGAAGCCAGACGCTGCGGCAGCTGGTTCAGACCAGCGGTGACGATAGGCATCATCAGCATCGACATCCCGAACATCCGGGCCGTATACGTCAGGATCAGGTGAGTATAGGTGGTAGTGGTGCTGATCTGGCTGAATTCCCAGGTCGTCACAGTGGTGATAGCAAGGCCGATAACCGCCAGCCATCTGGCGCCGATTTTATCAAATATAATTCCGGTGATCGGTGACATAACGCCCATCAGAATCGCACCCGGCAGCAGCATCAGTCCGGATTCCATCGGTGTGAAGCCTCGGATCGTCTGCAGATAGATCGGCAGCAGGATCATCCCTGCATACATAGCCATGGTGACGATAATGTTGATCACAGTAGTAAGTGAGAACATATTGTAGCGGAAAATCCGGAACTCAAGCAGCGGCTTATCCGCGGTCAGCTCACGCCACACGAACAGCCCCAGAGACACGATACCCAGGATCAGACAAAGAATAACGGTCTTACTTCCCCAGCCGTCTGTTCCGGCGTCACTGAAGCCGTAGAGCAGCCCGCCGAAGCCCAGGGTTGATAAGATCACACCCGGTTTATCCAGCTTCGGAGAAGTCAGCTTGCCGACATTCTGCATAGTCTTCATGCCGAGCAGCATTGAGAAGATGGCCAGCGGAAGCACGATGTAGAACAGCACGCGCCAGGAATAGTTCTGCACGACCCAACCGGATAAGGTAGGTCCGACAGCCGGAGCAAAAATCATCGCAACCGCCATCAGCCCCATTGCCTTGCCCCGTTCTTCAATCGGGAAGATGCGCAGGAACACAATGTTCATCAGCGGCATCAGAATTCCGGCACCCACGGCCTGAATGACTCTGCCGACCATAATCATCTCAAAGCCTGTTCCTATTGCACAGACTAGAGTACCTATCGAAAATAACATCATTGCTGTCGTAAAGAGCTGGCGGGTCGTAAATTTCTCCACCAGATAGGCGCTTATCGGCACAAGCACACCGTTAACCAGCATGAACCCTGTCGTCAGCCATTGCGCCGTATTGGCGAGGATATTCAGATCCTCCATCATTTTGGGCAGCGCCACATTCATCAGTGTCTGATTCAATAACGCCACGAAGGCGCCGATCAGGAGCGCTGCGATAATCGGGCCTCTGCGGACCGTCTTGGACGGTGCATTACCGGCTGTAATTGTACTCATAGCTTCTTGTTGTCTCTCCCTTGTTCTAGAATTCGGATAATTTCACCATGCAGCCGCAGCAGCTCCTGTACATCCTCCGCAGGAATATTTGCCATTGGCTGCAAATGTCTTCGGAGTGACTGTCTGCTGAGCAGACGGATCTCCTTGCCTTTCTCAGTCATCGCCAGCTTGAATATTCGTCTGTCGCTCTGCGAGCGTTCCCTGGTAATCAGTCCGGCCTTCACCATCCGGTCCACCACCCCGCTGGCTGCGCTGTTGCCCAGATGCAGAAGATCGGCCAGCTCCGTGATCCCGATATCGGGATGCAAGGATAATTTACGCAATACCATCAGCTGGGTAGATGTGATGTTAAGCTCCTCTGCATCCTTCCACAGAAGCTGCTGGAAATTATGAGTAATGCAGCGGAAAGAGGACAGAATATCGTCCAGTTGCTTTTCCTTTTCTTCCAAGCCTTATCCCTCCACAAACATAATGCACAATAATACTTCGCATACGAACTATTTTACAATTTACCTATTTATCCGTCAATGATTTTCTTGCAGAAATTTTCTGAAAAATTACGGAAAGCGAGGATTAAACATGAATACAGAACAACGAAATCACTGGAACAGGCAGCATAAAATTTTGCCCGGGATCATCACCAAGCCGGAGGCGCATACTGAAGCAGTCGCTATCATTCTGGAGCTGCATACCGCCCTCTACGCCTCTGAAGAAAACAGCGGGGAACAGGCAACCTATGAGGATTCCTTATGGGACAATCTGCTGGAGTCCACCGCGCGCAGCTATCCTGTGGAGACACCCGGCAGCCGTAATTCTATAGTCTGGCATCTGTGGCACAGTGCACGGATTGAGGATATCACCATGAACATCCTGGGGGCGGACCGTGAACAGGTGCTATACTCCGGTCAGTATGCCCGGAGGCTGGGGGTTCCTTACGTTCATTCCGGCAACGGGATGAGCGAACAGGATGTTGCTACACTCAGCAGAGAGGTGAATCTTGGAGCGCTGGCTGAGTACCGTCGCGCTGTCGCCCGCAGAACACGTTCCATCGTATCCTCTCTACAGCCGGGACAGCTCGGGATGAGGGCAACTCCGGCGCAGTTCGAGAGAGTCCGGGAAGAGAAGGCCGTACTGGACACCGAGCAGTGGCTGCTGGATTATTGGGGTGGCAAGACCTTTGCCGGGCAGGTGCTGATGCCGGCCACCCGGCATAACTTCGTCCATCTGAACAAAGCGATGCGGGTGAAGCAGAAGCTGCAGAAGTGAATCCGGGGTATTCGGAGGATTTGGCCCACGTGCTCCGCGCCTGCTCCATGTGGCCGGTTCTCCGCACACATGGGAGTTGAGCCCTGGAATTCAAAAAAAAAGCGGACCGGAGTTTCCTCCGGTCCGCTCTTCATTTACTCAACCGCTGCTTATTCGCAGGCGGCTTGCTCTATCCTTGGCAGCCCACACCTCCGGCCATGACAGGCACCAGCTGTGCCAGATCGTCCGCTGACGGCTGGGTACCGGCAGTAAGGCCGCTGGCAATCGACATCATCAGCTTGATCCGGTTGGCCTGGTTGACCACACTGACTCCGGCATCATAATCAATGGCGACGATGTTCGCACCAGGATATAGCTCCTTAAGCCCCTTAATCATCCCGCGCCCGGTAATGTGATTGGGCAAGCAGGCAAACGGCTGAATGCAAGCAATATTGTTCACACCGTTATCCAGCAGATCCATCATCTCCGCCGTCAGGAACCAACCTTCGCCCATCTGGTTGCCAACCGACACGAGGCGGCTTGCCTTCTCGGCCAGACCGTAGATGTTCTCCCGGCCTTTGGATAGTCCAGCCTGCTCCAGTGCTACCTTGACCGGCTTGCGGTAGATTTCAAGATAGGAGATCAGCATGGGATTGATATAGCCCAGCCGCTTGCTTTTGCCGAATTGCTCGGCCTTATAGATCGGATTGTAGACACAATAGAAAATGAAGTCCAGGAAATCAGGCATCACGGCCTCTCCGCCCTCGGCCTCAATCATGTCGATGATATGGTTGTTGGCATCCGGATGGAATTTGATTAGAATCTCCCCGACAATGCCCACCTTGGGCTTCTCTACCAGGATGACCGGCAGCCGCGAGAATCCGGCAACAATCTCACGGGTCAGCCGCTTATATTCGCGGAACGAGAAGTTTGACAGACTGCCCTTGCAGCGGTCCATTCCCTCGCGGAATAAGGCCTCTGCGCTTCCCGGTACTGCTTCATACGGTCTGAAGCGGTGCAAGAGACGCATCATCAGATCCCCGTAGCAGGCTGCGGCGATCAGACGGTTCGCCAGCTTCAGGCTGATGCGGAAGCCCGGCTGGTTCTCCATCCCGGAAGCATTCAGGGAGATGACCGGGATCTGCCCCAGATCAGCATCCTTCAGCGCCTTGCGCAGCAGGGAGATATAGTTGGTCGCCCGGCATCCGCCTCCAGTCTGCGACATAATCACAGCAGTCCGGTCCGGGTCGTAATCGCCGCTCTTCAGTGCCGACAGCATCTGCCCAATCGTGACAATCGCCGGATAACAGGCATCATTGTTGACGTACCGTAGGCCTTCCTCCGTCTCCTGCGGACCAGTCGATTCCAGAATTTTCAGCCGGTAGCCCGCATCCTGGAAGACCCGTTCGAACAGCTCGAAATGAATCGGTGACATCTGCGGGGCAAGGATGGTATAGCTATCCTTCATTTCTTTGGTGAACGGCACATTGACTTGCGGCTTGTAGAGCAGCTGCGGCTTAACCTCGCCTCTCTCGCGCTCACGCATCGCGGCCTGGAGCGAACGCAGGCGAATCCGCGCGGCTCCGAGATTGCTGATCTCATCGATTTTGATAAGCGTGTAGACCTTGTTGTGACGCTCCATAATCTCCTGAACCGCATCGCAGGTGATCGCATCGATCCCGCAGCCGAAGGAGGTAAGCTGGACCAGCTCCAGATCATTTCTTCCCGCCGCCAGCCGGGCTGCACGGTACATCCGTGCATGGTAGGTCCACTGGTTCACTACGCCAACGTCCCCTTCACTGTGGTCCAGATGGCAGATCGAATCCTCGGTCAGCACCGCAAGTCCCATACCCGTAATCATATCGGCAATCCCGTGGTTGATCTCAGGGTCGGCATGATACGGATGCCCGCAGAGCAGAATTCCCTTCGTGCCTGTCTCCGTGAGGAAGACCAGCGTCTCCTCGCCCTTGGTACGCACATCGTTCTTCGCCTGTTCCGCTTCCGCCAGTCCCGCCTGGACAGCAGCCGCAATCTCCTCCTTAGGCACCTCGGCGAAGGTTCGCGCCAGCACCCGGGTCAGCGCCGGAATATCGTCGAAGGTCAGGAACGGGCTGACCAGCGGAACCCCCTGCTCCTTCAGGCCGTCCATATTATTACGGATCACCTCGGGGTAGGAGGCAACCACCGGGCAGTTGAAGTGATTCTGCGCCGCATCATCCTCCTTCTTCTCATACACCACCGCCGGGTAAAAGATGAAATCCACGCCCTGGCCGATCAGCTGCTGCACATGCCCGTGAGCCATTTTGGCCGGATAGCAGATGGATTCCGAAGGAATGGTATCCATTCCACTCTCATACAGCTTCTTACTGGACTTCGGAGACAGCACGGTCCGGTAGCGCAGCGAGGTGAAAAAAGTATGCCAGAACGGGTAATTCTCGAACATATTCATGGTGCGCGGAAGACCAACCGTCCCCCGGATCGCCGCCACCTCAGGCAGGCCCTCGTAGGAGAAGAACCGCTCATATTTATATTGCATCAGATTCGGCAGCGTATTCTTCTCTTTCTTGCCGCCTGCGCCGCGTTCACAGCGGTTCCCCGTCACATGGAAGCTCTTGTCCGGGAACCGGCTGATAGTCAGCGCACAGTTGTTGGCACAGCGGCTGCAGCGGCCTGGAGCGACGGAATACTGGAAGCTCTCCAGCTCCTCCGGTCCGAGAATTGTGCTGATTCCTTCCAGCGCAGCTTGTTCTCTGGCAATCAGCGCACAGCCGTAAGCACCCATCACACCGGCGATATCGGGTCTGACTACCGTTCTTCCCGTCAGCAGCTCAAAAGCCCGCAGGACAGCCTCATTATAGAAGGTCCCGCCCTGAACAATGATATTCCGGCCCAGATCTTCAGGATTACGGATCTTGATCACCTTTTGCAGCGCATTCTTCACCACGGAATAAGCAAGCCCCGCCGAGAGATCAGCAAGTGTCGCCCCCTCCTTCTGGACCTGCTTCACCTTGGAATTCATGAACACGGTACAACGCGAGCCGAGATTCACCGGCCCCTTCGATTCGAGCGCAGCAGCGGCGAATTCCTCTATTCCAAGCTCCAGCGCGGAAGCGAAGCTCTCCAGGAAGGAGCCGCAGCCCGCCGAGCAGGCTTCATTAAGCATCAGGCTGTCGATGGCTCCCCCGCGGATCCTGATGCACTTCATGTCCTGGCCGCCGATATCGAGGATGAAGTCGACCTCCGGCATGAACCGGGAGGCTGCCTTGTAGTGGGCCACCGTCTCTACTTCCCCGCCGTCCATCCGTAGCGCTGCCTTGACCAGACCCTCGCCATAACCGGTTGCGTAAGCTCCCGCAATGTAGCAGCCAGAGGGCAGAATTCGGTAGAGCTCCTTCAGCGCGTCCGTAACCGACTGCAGCGGATTGCCTCCATTGCTCCCGTAGAAGGTATGCAAAATCTCATCCGCCGCTCCGGTAACCACCAGCTTTGTCGTGGTCGAGCCGGCATCAATGCCGAGATAGACCGGCCCCTGGTAAGCAGCCAGCGCGGAGCGCGGTGCTGTAGCCTGACTGTGACGGAGTCTGAACTGCGCCAGATCCTCCGGCGCTCTGAACAGCGGCGCCAGCTCTGCATCCTCCGCGCGGTCCTGTGAGAAGTCTACCGCCATGATCCGCGCAATCCAGCCGCTCAGCGGCAGGAACACGGGATCTGACTCGGCAAGCGCTGAACCGATGGCGACGAAGTATTGCGAGTGCTCGGGGAACAGCACCTCGTCCTCCTTCAACCCCAGCGTCTCCGTGAACCGGTCCCGCAGAGCGGACAGGAAGGTCAAAGGTCCCCCGAGAAAAGCAACACGCCCACGGATTGGCCGTCCGCAGGCCAATCCGCTAATTGTCTGGTTCACGATGCTCTGGAAGATCGAGGCCGCCACATCCTCGCGCCGCGCCCCTTCATTCAGCAGCGGCTGCACATCGCTCTTGGCGAATACCCCGCAGCGCGAAGCGATGGGATAGATCCGCTCATGCTTCACCGCGAGCGCATTCAGCCCGGCAGGGTCCGTCTGCAGCAGAGAGGCCATCTGATCGATGAATGCCCCTGTACCGCCTGCACAGGCTGTGTTCATCCGCTGCTCAATGCCGCCGCTGAGATAGATGATTTTGGCATCCTCTCCACCCAGCTCAATCGCGGTATCACATTCTGGAATCCGTCCGCTGATCGCCCTCGTGCAGGCAATGACCTCCTGGACAAACGGAATCTCCCCTAGCTTAGACAGGGATAACCCGGAGGAGCCGCTTACGGTGAGCGCTGCTTCACTGCCGGGGAACCTCTGCTGAACCTCTGAGAGCAGGGTGACCGCCGCCTTTTTTATATCACTGAAATGACGCACATAATCCTGATATATAATGATATCCCGCTGCATAACTACCAATTTGGCCGTAGTTGATCCGACGTCAAGCCCAATACGCAGTCTCTTCATGCCATCCCCCATACCTTGCTCCAAATTTGAAGTAATATGAGGCAACTATATCACGAGTGAGCGTGGCTATAGCTGTTAGAAAAGTAACAGACAAATACAATTAATTCCCAGCATACTTAATTATTTCACGATTTGTTCTAATGCGGCCTCTACATGGCCCTTCACTCTGACCTTTCGCCACTCCGCTCTCAGAATGCCTTCCTCATCAATTAGAAAAGTAGAACGGACAATGCCCATGAATTCCTTGCCGTAGAGCTTCTTAAGCTGCCATACGCCGAATAATTCACTCACCGTATGCTCCTCATCGGACAATAGCGGAAAGGGCAGGCTGTTCTTGGCAATAAATTTGCTGTGCGAGGCCAGAGGATCGGCGCTGATTCCCAGGACAACTGCCCCATTCGCAGTAATCGTATCGTGGGCATCACGAAAATCACAAGCCTCTTGAGTGCAGGCCGGAGTACTGTCCTTGGGATAGAAATAGAGCAGCACCTTCCTGCCGCGATAGTCGCTTAAGCTGATGCTAGCCCCTGTTGAGACAGGGAGTGTGAAGTCCGGAACCTTGTCGCCTATAGTGATATTCATTTATTATTCACTCCTTGTAATATGGTTAATGATTTCTGAAATTGCGTGTCTTCCCAAAAGAAATTATAATGTAGAGAATGTGAACTGGAAAGGACGAACGAAATGCCGCCAAGAAAGAACCGGCACGCAAAAGCCGGCAAGTCAAAGAAGAAAACGCTGCTCTGGACTCTGGCAATCATACTCCTTTTAATTATCGGAGGTCTGGTTTACTATTTCACTGCTATTTACAACCAGCTCGATAACCTCCACAAGACAGGCGAAGATTCTCCGTGGGCCAATGTACCGACAGCCTCGGCAGAAGCCGTAAAACCTCCCGAATGGGAAGGCACAGAGCCGGTCAACATCCTGCTTATGGGCGTGGATGGCCGCGGGGTGAAGAAGGGCGAGGTGCCGCGTTCCGACACCATGCTGGTAGCCTCACTTGATCCGGTAAAGAAGAAATTCTATGTCTTCTCTATTCTGCGTGATACGTATGTTGATATTCCCGACCACGGGACCCAGCGGATCAATGCCGCCATTACTTACGGACCCAATACGGCGATGCAGACGGTAAGCGACCTGCTCGGCATTCCGATTCAATATTATGTCTATACCGATTTCCAGGGCTTCATTAAGCTGGTGGATGCCGTGGGCGGTGTGGACTATGAGGTCGAAAAGGACATGCGCTACACCACTAAGGCAGACGGGCCTGAATACGATATTGATCTCAAAAAAGGCTTCCAGCACCTGGACGGAAAAATGGCGCTGCAATATGTACGCTTCCGCCATGATGCCACCTCCGACTTCACCCGGACCGAGCGCCAGCGCGGCTTCCTTAAGGCGGTGGCGGACAAGGTGATCAGCACCACTTCGATCATCAAGCTGCCGAATATTCTCGGTCAGGTTACGCCTTATATCGACACGAACCTTGACGCGAGCGACATGTGGAAGCTGGGCGCTGTAGGTTATGACAGCTCTATGGGCGGCAGCGAGCAGATTCCGCCGATGAAGCTGATCCGGGAGAAGACCCTCAAGGACGGCTCCCAGGTGATAAGCTTCAGCAGCGAGAAGGCACTGAGGCAGTTCGTAGAGGATACACTCACTGCACCAGAACCATCGCCAACTCCTGGAGCAGAGGCTTCACCAGGCAGCAGTCCTACAGCATCACCGGGAACAAAGTAACATCCAATATAACCATGCTTGGCACACGGGGCGGGCGGACAGCGGGAATCAGCCGCGGTTCGCCCTTTCCCATGGGCGCAAGCCAAGAAGAAAGGAACATTATCTATGAACCGCAGCACATCAGAACAGTTATACGAGGAAGCTCTCCAGCATATTGTCGGGGGTGTGAACAGCCCCTCCCGCTCCTTTAAGGCCGTAGGCGGAGGAGCTCCTGTCTTCATGAAACGCGCCGGAGGCTCACGCTTCTGGGATGAGGACGGCAATGAATATATTGATTATCTGGCCGCCTACGGCCCGATCATAACCGGACATGCCCACCCGCATATCACCACTGCCATTACAGAGGCCGCGCAGAACGGCCTGCTCTACGGAACACCAACCCGGCTTGAGATCAAGCTGGCCAAGATGCTGAAGGAAGCCATTCCTTCGATGGACAAAGTACGCTTCGTCAACTCCGGTACAGAAGCCGTCATGACGACCATCCGCGTCGCCCGTGCCTACACCAAGCGCAGCAAAATCATCAAATTCGCCGGCTGTTATCACGGCCACTCTGACCTTGTGCTTGTAGCCGCAGGCTCAGGCCCGTCGACCCTGGGCATTCCAGACAGCGCAGGCGTTCCGGCCAGCATCGCCCAAGAGGTCATCACCGTTCCCTTCAATGATCTGGATGCCCTGCGTGAAGCTTTGGAGAAATGGGGCCAGGATGTAGCTGCCGTTATGGTTGAGCCGATTGTCGGCAACTTCGGTATGGTTATGCCGCAGCCGGGCTTCCTGGAAGGCCTGTGCAAGCTGACGCACGAGAACGGCTCCCTGGTTATCTATGATGAAGTCATTACCGCCTTCCGTTTCCACTATGGCTCCACCCAGACCTATACGGGTCTTGCGAATCATGAGGAGATCATTCCCGATCTGACTGCCCTTGGCAAAATCATCGGCGGCGGGCTGCCGATCGGCGCTTACGGCGGCCGCAAGCATGTCATGGAGCAGGTCGCTCCGCTCGGTCCTGCTTATCAGGCCGGCACGATGGCCGGTAACCCCGCCTCCATCTCAGCAGGGATCGCCTGCCTGGAGGTGCTTAGCGCAGAAGGCGTCTATGACGAGATGGAGCGGCTGGCCATCCGCCTGACCGAAGGACTTCAGGCATCCGCGGGCCGTCACGGCATTCCGCTGACCATCAACCGGATACGCGGCGCATTCTCTACGCATTTTTGCAGCCATCCTATTACGAATTATGAGGAGGCGCAGGATACCGATGGTGAAATGTTCGCCAGCTTCTTCCGGCATATGCTGAGCCGGGGCATCAATCTGGCCCCGTCCAAATATGAGGCGTGGTTCCTGACCACAGCCCACACAGACGCCGACATTGACCTCACCCTCGAGGCGGCAGAGGCTTCGTTCGCGGCTATGGCTGCGGAGAAGTAATCGATTTTGACCGTATAGAAATGCCCCCCATGCCTGGCATGGGGGGCATTTTTGATTATTGCAAAAATTTAAATTTACTTTGGGTTCTTCCGTGCTCGAATTAAACGCATGGATTGTGGTTTCCACATCGGTTTAATCACGCTCTGATATAACTGGTAATTTTCTCGTTTATATCATTTAATTCAATAAAATGTTAAAATAATCAAGTGATTAATTCCAATATGGGAAGGGTGTCTGCTCTTGAAGAGCAAAAAAGATCGGGTTTCTTTACTTACCATACTTTTGGCACTTTTACTTATCAATCTATTTGGTGATTCTTTAAATTCGTTGATTTGGATGCATTTTACGTTATTCATGAACTGCATCTTGGTTCAAGCTGTTTTTCTTCAATTATCGAAGATATTGAACTCAAAAACAAATCGTGTCCTGCGTTTTGTACTGACCCTTTTAGCGTTATTGACTGGTCTAAGTACATTTGTTGTTATACTCTATTCCCCCATGGGATCATTCAATCGAGTTTTCTTTTTTATTTTACAGCTTGTCATCACCTATGCTGAAGCAATCCAGCTTAAAGATGAATATAAGAAACAAGCATAAAAGAAAAACAAGTTGATTGAAATAGCTTCTTTAGAATAAAAAAAGCCCACTGCAAAAAGGGAAAAAAGCGTCGTGCAGCTAGCTGCACGACTTGTACTTTTAATTAATATCCTACTGCTTCATAAGATGTAGTTGTATAGTAAGTCCAATAGCTCATAGTAGGATTGACAATTAACTTTTCCCAAGTTGTTACGGTAACTTTAATTCTACCGAATGATCCGGAATTATCGACTAAAACATGTAGGATTTCAGCAAGTCTGTTTTGGTCTGTGTAATTAATGATCTGTTCAATAAGTTTTGTTGTAGTCACTACGAGTACAGCTAGACTTAAAAATCCAGCAACTTGAGGTGGAAGTTTTGCCGCAAGAATTTGTTTTATGCGACCGTAACCGTAGGTGGCAATAGCCCATCCAAGTCCCGTTACGCTTTGACCTACACTACTTTCAATCATGGCATTAATTTGGTCTTTCGTAAAATAAACTGTTTCCGTTGAACGAACGTTTGGACTGACTACACCTGCTACATTTGAAGAGGTGATTGCTTGTTGATCTGACATTGTAAATCCTCATTTAGGTTTCAAATGAAGACAATAAGGGAGTCAGAGAAAATAGGCTACTCCCAAGCCTACATACTCTGTTATTGCCTTTCACTATTAAGGGTATATCTCGCAAGTAAAAAACAACCTGATTTATTAAATACTTTATTTCCTTCTGAAAGCAGCTCCGTGGATCTTACCGGCGTCGTCCCCCTCGGAAGGCGATAGCCATCCTTTTTTTGCTTCCGTTATTCTTTGAAACGAAACAGCGGCAGTCTAAGACTTAATCAATAAAGTCTTAGACTGCCGCCGATTATTGTTGTGAAGAAAAGCTAATCGAACAATTTGCTCTGGATGAGTCCGCGAAGAAGTTACTTAAGTAATAACCTGTTGGCCATCTCCATGGTATACTTATTCACAAAAAGTAGATCTGCTTGTCCAAAGTGACCTACTTGAGATGGGGTCGTCTAATCCCCCACCCCTCAGATGGAAATCCTCACTACTCCCCACTCTTCCGCCGCCCATACACAAACAGCGCCGCCACCACAAGCGGGGTCACCAGCCGTACGGCAAGCGGCATGCTCCCGCCCGTAAAGGCGACCACTACATAGCTTATCACGATGGCTGCTTCGGACATCAGATGCTTGTGAAAGGTTCCTTGTCTCATCCTGTAGATGAACACCAGGGCGATGACTACGGCCAAGCCTGTGTAGAGAAGGGTTAACGGTAATCCATCAATATTCATATCCCGCCGCTACTTGCCCTTCTGCTCATACAGGCTGCGGATTTCCACATCCTGCGGAAGCTTGAACGGGTTCTGCGGATTGATCCGGTCATAGAACATCATTCCGTCCAGGTGATCCATCTCATGCTGGATGATGATCGCCTGATAGCCCTTGAATTTCTGGGTAATCACCTCGCCGTTCAGATCAAAGCCCCTGACCTTCACAGACTCATAACGCGGTACGAAGCCGTGCACCGGCCGGTCCACAGACAAGCAGCCCTCGCTCTCCGGCAGATAGACCATCGCCATCGAATGGCTGATAATCTTGGGATTCACCCAGGTATATTCCACATTCTTGCCATTATCGTCCTTCAAATACATGACAAACATCCGCTTCGATAGTCCGATCTGGTTAGCGGATAAACCTACCCCTGAACGCAGCTTATATTTGGCAGACATTGCCGCATCCTGACTGTTCTTCAGAAACTGCATCATGCTCTGCAGCGCACCGCGGTCCTCCGCCTGCAGCGGCAACTGTACCGGTTCCGTCACCGCACGCAAGACAGGGTCGCCTTCCCGTATGATATCCTCCATCGTGATGATGTAATCAGCATTATACTTTGTACTAGACAACTAGGTTCATCCACCTTTTCCACTACGGGACTGATTTGATGATGCTATGGTTAGATTATGCGCAATTACGGATTAATAAAAGCTGTCCGCAGCTTACTGCTGTAATTCACATCGAAGCCCAGTCCGGTAGCAAGCGCGGCGAGCGGAAGATAGGTTTTATCCTCTTTGCCAACCTTATGCAGAAATGCCGGGGTATCGATCGCCACATCCGCACCGTTAACCTTCATAGTTTTCGAGCCGATAGTAATAACTACCGTTTTTCCGCCGTAAATTACGGTCGCACTGGAGGTTTTGTTATCCCATTTGCCTGTTGCCGAGGCCGCATTCAGAATATCCTTCAGCGCCAGAAAATTCTGCCCATTCTTCAGAATCGGCTTATTGGGCGTATTCAGTTCTTTCCCCTTCACCACGATGGACATTGGCACCGTCTCTGAAGCCATCGCCGTTACTGCTGGCATACGGTATTCCCCCCATTGCAGTTCAGCGAATACAGTGGCAATCCGCTCATAACCAAGCTGCGTAGGATGGAAGTCTGCCGCCCCTGCTCCGATGATATGAGTTAGCGATCCCTCTACACCGGCGAACTTTTCGGCTACATGAGCTACCTTAAGAGGCGCGCCTGCCTGGTTCAGGGTAGCCGCGATATTCTCAGCCGCGATGGTGAACTGTGCAGCCGCATTCATCAGTTTGTCATACGAAGCCCCCAGGGCGATTCGCGGAGCAGGCTGATACTGATCGGCCAGCAGAATGGTTGCCTGCGGATTCACTTCCCGAATATTCTTCAGCAGTGCTGTTACATTATTGCTGTATTCCGTCAGACGCTCCGCAAGCTGGGAAGCGAAATCGGCATCGGTCAGCGTCTTGTAATTCAAGAACAGGCTGCTGACATCATTACCGCCGATGGTAATGGTGATCAGATCCGCCGCAGCGAGCTCCGTTCTAATCTGCGGGGCCAGCGCAGCAAATTGCAAGGTACGCGGATCAGACAGCCCCGGCTGAATGGCCTCCGGCGTAATAGCCGCACTGTCCTTAATAGCTCCGGTATATTGAAGCAGCCCCGCTGTCTTAAGGCCCAAGATGCCGTAATTCTGAAGCTCACTTCTCCCGTGATACCAGCCCTGCTCCAACAATCGCTCAGCGTATCCGTACGGCTTCACGCTGGGATCAGTCATCCCCGGCTCATACCCGGCAGTAATGGAATCTCCAAGTGCTACGATACGAAAGACATCCTGCTCCGTTCCTTGCGCCACGGCTGCTGCAGCGGCATCCGCCGGACCTGCATGCACATTGATTAATACGGTGAACAACAGCAGTCCGCTAGCAGAAGCTGATATTAACCTTCTCCATGTCTTCAGCATCGTATTCCTCCTAAATTAGTATAATTCTATTCTAACATCCCGCTCCGCAGCACAAAAGAGCGGTCTTCCGATTATTCGGAAAACCGCTCCTGTGGATAACAGCAGCTTATTGCTCCCCGCTGCTAGATTCTGAAGATTTCTTCGGTCGGCCAGTGCTTGGCGGACCGCTTGCCTGGTCTGAGCGCTTTACATATTTATCATACCGGTCATCCAGCTCATAGGCGATTTTGCGGTAACGAAGCGTCTCTTCGACTATAGGGTCAAGTGTAGTCTGAATGCGGATCTCATACTTGGGGGAAATTTGACGAATCTCCTTGGCTTGCTGATCGGCCTGTTCCATCTCGCCGTCCTCCAGAAGCTCGCTTAGCCTCCGCTCCAGATCTTCCTTCTCATTCATACGTTGTAAGCCCCCCTACTGCTTCTTGAAGCCTGTGGCATCTGCAGCCTGCAGGGACGTAACCAGATAATCATGAATTCGTCCATTGCTTGCGACCACATGGCGTGTGCCGATATCGTAGGGATCGCCCAGCGTATTCGTGACCTTGCCGCCGGATTCCAGCACCAGCAGCACTCCCGCCGCACAGTCCCAAGGGCTTAGTCCAACCTCCCAATACCCGTCCACTCGTCCGGCAGCAACATAAGCCAGATGCAGTGCCGCCGATCCTCCGGCACGAATACCGCGGACCTGCGGCATAATCTGCTGCAGCCCGGCCATATTCGCCGGCTGGGCCAGCACGCGGTCCGGCGGGAAGCCCATGGCGATCAGGCTGTTGCCCGGCAGTGTCTCCGCTGATACCTTCGTAGGAATCCCGTGCATGTATGCACCCTTCCCCTTCTCGGCCACGAACATCTCGTCCCGGATCGGATCATAGATAACGCCTACCGTAAGCTCTCCCTTAACTACCAGAGCAATCGATACGCAATAGAACGGGAAGCCATGCACGAAATTGGTCGTACCGTCTATCGGATCGACGATCCACAGATACTCATGCTGCCGCGCTTCATCCAAGGCAGCCGTCAGTGCCTCGGCACCGGGCTCAACACCCTCCTCGCCAAGGATGGCATGGTCGGGATAATGGGTCAGGATCAGCCGGCGGATCATCTGCTCCACACCCTTATCGACCTCCGTGACCAGATCCTGGGCCGATGTCTTACTGCCCAGCTCCTTCACCTGGCCTTGTCTGCTCTTGATCCATTCCCCCGCTTTGGCTGCAGCATTGATGGCTGCCGCCGTATGTCCCTTGCTTGTAACTACATAGGGCTCCCGTTCATTTCGGTTATCAGGACTTACAGGACTCATCTCTTCACTCCGCTTTCTTTGAGCATGATTGTTCTCCCGGGGAACGCTGTTTCCGCAGGATACCATTTCTCTGCCTTAGAACATGATTGCTCAACTTTCTTTCAACGTACCTCATTTCGGCCGGTTTATCAAGTCATGACTGGTGCCGCTAACGGGCCTGGCCGGCAAGTTTTTTGCCAGTTATGGTTCAAATATAAGAATGTATATGTTTCACGCTATACATTATCCTTCTATTTCTCGCTGAAACGGTACCGTCCTTTAAAAGGACGGCAATGCCGTTTCCACTTGTATATTCACGCTGGCTCCGTTTAGTACCATAATTCCATTCCCGCCCTCTGCCAGTCCCTTCATCTCCTCCATCAGACCAAACAAGGCGCCATCCTTGTGCTTCGCCTCAATCATCACATCTACAGCCGGAGTATCCGCAGCAATCCGCTTCAGGAAAGCAACCAGCGGTGCCGGCTCCACCCCATCGGCATGGCTGCGCGGATCAGACGGGCTGCGCGGGCTGGACACATGGATCTTCGGCGGCAGATGACCACCGGGCGGCACATCCTTCAGCGCCAGAGGGCTTGTCCATGTCTTAAGAATCTCCGGCCACAGCTCCCAGGGGAGCTCGCCTTCATTGTTGACCCATTGGTGATGGATATCCAGCACCATCGGCAGTCCCATTCTGCGGCAGACCGCAAGCGTCTCCACCGCGTTGAACGTCTTGTCGTCGTTCTCCAGTGTCATCCGCTCTCTAAGTGCAAGCGGCAGTGCAGAGCATTGCACGCAGAAGCGTTCCGCAGACAGAGGCTTGTCCCCGTAAGCGCCGCCGATGTGAATATTGCTCTTAGCCGTCGCCGGCAGCCCCATCGCGTCCAGCATGTCCGTATGATGCTGCAGATCACGGATCGAGCTTGCAAGCACCTCCGGCCGCGGCGTACTCAGCACCGTGAAGTGATCCGGGTGGAAACTGACACGCAGCCCGTGCTTCTTCACATAGCTGCCCACCACAGCGAATTCCTCCGCAAGAGCATCGAGAGGATTCCAGTCTGCGAGATCAGGATGGGTTGCCAGCGGAACAAGCTTAGAAGTAAGCCTGTAGACCTCAATATCCGAGCCGACATTATGCTTCAGCAGACGGAGCGTATTATGCAGATTCATCCGGGCAATGGATTCCAGCTTACGAAGTCCCGCTTCCCGGTCGCCCAGCTTGTTGAAGCTTGCCATAGTCATCGTTTTGGAGGGAGAACAGTCCGGAATCACCGTAGACATGGCGACATAGCCGAAGCGGACAATCATCCCTCTTCCCCGAAGAACATCTCGTAGGCAAGAGCCGTCTGAACGCGCGACTCTTCCTCATTCAGCTTACGGACCAGATCCATTTCCACCGCCGTAACCTCATTGCCCTGAAAATTAATTTCTGCAATCGACGCGGAAATTTTGACAATTGCCACCGCAACATTCTGCGGATTATAGGCGATAACCTTCTGGCCGGTCGGATAGACACGGAAGCCCTGCTTCACCATCTTGGTACGTCCGTACTCCAGCAGTTCGTACAGCTCCTGCTCATTCTTGAACTTGCACACCGAATTGAATTCTGATTGAAACCCCATGCTTCTCTCTCCTTCCCGGCCGGAATGCTCCCGCCGATCACCGTGGTTTATTCATTATCGTACTTCAGGCCCTGTCTGAACCGGTAACGCTCCAGCGCCAGCGCGATCATACGGTCCAGCAGCACTTTATAGGACACACCCGTCTCACGCCACAGCAGCGGATACATGCTGAACGGGGTGAAGCCGGGCATGGTATTCACTTCATTAATAAGAATCTTGCCGTCAGACCTCCGCAGGAAGAAGTCGGCCCGGGTAATTCCGCTGCCCTCAATAGCCTTGAAGGCCAGTATCGCCGACTCGCGCAGACGGTCCGCTACCTCGGGATCGACAGGTGCAGGGATCAGCATCTGTGATTTGCCGTCAGTGTATTTGGCCGCATAATCATAATATTCACCGGAAGAGACGATTTCACCCGGAACCGAAGCCTCCGGCTCCTCATTGCCGAGTACCGCCACCTCCACTTCCCGCGCATCCACGAACTCCTCAATAATCACCTTCGTGTCATAGCGGAAGGCATAGTCCACAGCCTTGATCAGACTTTCCTTGTCGGTGGCCTTGGAGATCCCTACGCTCGAGCCCAGGTTGGCAGGCTTGACGAATACCGGGTACCCCAGCTTATCCTCCAGATCTACAATCAGCTCGTGCTTGTGCTGTCTCCAGTTCACAGCATTGAAGTAGCAATAGTCACATTGCTCAAGCCCCGCCTCGCCGAACAGCTTCTTCATGACCACCTTATCCATGCCCGCCGATGAAGCCAGCACACCTGCACCGATATACGGGATATTCGCCATCTCGAACAGTCCCTGAATGGTGCCGTCCTCGCCGTTCGTACCGTGCAGCAGCGGGAACATGACGTCTATTACCTGCTCGCCTCCGCTAAGCCCGCTGAACAAGGTATTCAGGGCCGAGCCCATATCTCCGGCCACCCCAGACAGCTTAAGCTGCTCAATCGCGGAGAAGGGAGCCTCCAGCACTGCACCTACCTTCCATACCCCCTGCTTGGAGATATAGAACGGAATAATCTCATATTTATCGTAGTCAAAAGCGTTCATAACCGCATAAGCCGTCTGCAGCGATACCTCATGCTCTCCGGATTTGCCGCCGTACACCAGTCCTACGGTAGTTTTAGCGTTCCCCATGCATTAACCTCTTTCTGAACTATAAATAGTCATTAATATGAAAAAAACGATAAGCCGTCCGGTCCGTCCAGGCGTAGGAATCCTTGTAATCCCAGAAGCGGTGACGGCTGCTAACCGTCCGCGCATTCACCAGCGGCTGCCCGCCCGCATCAAAAGCGGTAACGATCGTGCTGTGCTGATAATGTCCGTTGCCGTCCCAGTCATACTGAATAATGTCGCCCAGCTGAAGCTGCTCCGGCCGCTCGACAATCTCCGCACGCAGCCCGCTGCCGCGGCTCCCGCTCAGATAACGCTGCAGGCTGTCGGAGACCGCCCAGCTGAAGCTCCACCATTCCTGGGCTCCATTATAGCCCTTGTACCACCAGCCCGTTTCTCTTTTACCAGTATAGTTGATAGGTGCTCCCCCTGCAAAGAGACATTGGGAGACATAATTGGTGCAGTCCACCTCAAAAATCTCGAACTCCGGATTCCCTTCCTTCCACCAGAGGTCGGCATAGGCTGCGGCTTCCTCCCGGCGGTAGCGCACCTCCCTTGCACCGCTTGCGCCTTTCAGGACACGGCGGTTCAGCAGCGGCTGGGACGGACGCGGATCGGGCAGAGCCTCCCCCCACTCCGAGAGCCGCAGTGCCGGATCTTTCTCCACTACCTTGCGCACCCCGCTCCGTTCAGGCACACGGTGCTCCACATTCACAATCTCCCAGCCGCCCTTTTCACGTACAAAGGTCAGGCGCTCCGACTCCACCACATCCTCACGGTGGGTCATCCCGCCCTTCTCATAATAGAAGGCGCTGTGCAGCGCCACATCGGCGACCACCTCTGCTGGATTCTGCCGCACGGTCCGCAGCGTCCGCACCCCCGTCTCCCCGCGCAGCGGAGTAATGCCCCGGGAGGTGTACCACTGGGCGATCCGGCGGGAGCGCGTGCGCTGTTCGTCAAGGAACCGGGGGTCCCTGATCGTGGTATGGCGCGGCTCGGCGCCAGGTGCAACCCGCCCCTTGTTCAGCTGGTCCACATAGACATAGAGACTTTTCTTCCACTGCTGCTCCATTCATACTCCGCCCTTTCGTTCACAGATAAGAATGTATATGATGTAAGCTAAGAATATTCCTTCACGGTTTCACCGCCATAATGGCTGCTGTCCTATGTATATGAAGGATTGCTTGCACCTATACGGAAGCTGGAGCGATTTAACTGCAAGGAAGTCAGGGGCTGAGGGTTCTATGCATCCGTGTGAACCCTGAATATACCTTACATCAAGGAGCAAAAAAAACTTTACTCCCCCCATTGTAAACGTTATACTTAAAGTATAGTAATTATGAAATGTAGTTTCACCAGATGAAACGAGGAGGCGCATATATGCCAAGCAAGGACCATTTTTCATTGGCCAAGAACCTGAACTCAGGTGGCAAAACTTATCGCTACTATCATTTGAACGCTCTGGAGGAGCAGGGTGCAGGCGACATTTCCTCCCTGCCATTCTCCATTAAGGTATTACTCGAAGCGGCTGTCCGCCAATATGACGGACGGGCGATTACAGAAGAACATGTTAAACAGCTGGCTAACTGGTCTGGCGGCATTGACCGCAATAAGGAAATTCCGTTCATTCCTGCCCGGATTGTCCTGCAGGACTTCACCGGCGTGCCTGTAGTTGTCGATCTCGCGGCTATGCGCGATACCGTCAAGAAGGCGGGCGGTGACCCGAAGAAGATCAACCCGCTTGTACCGGTTGACCTTGTTATTGACCATTCGGTTATGGTTGATGCGTTCGGAACGGCAGATGCCCTTGAATATAATATGAACGTAGAATTTGAGCGTAATGAGGAGCGCTACCGCTTCCTGCGCTGGGCACAGACCGCCTTCAATAATTTCCGTGCGGTTCCTCCGGCAACCGGAATTGTGCATCAGGTGAACCTGGAGTATCTGGCTTCTGTAGCGGCCACTAAGACCATTGACGGAGAAACTGTTGTCTACCCGGATTCCCTGGTTGGCACGGATTCCCATACTACAATGATTAACGGCCTTGGCGTAGTGGGCTGGGGCGTCGGCGGAATCGAGGCTGAAGCAGGAATGCTGGGACAGCCGCTGTATTTCGTTACCCCGGATGTCGTAGGCTTCAAGCTGACCGGAAGTCTGATGGAAGGCGCTACAGCTACCGATCTGGCCCTTACCGTTACCCAAATGCTGCGCAAAAAAGGCGTAGTCGGCAAGTTCGTCGAATTCTACGGTCCGGGTCTGGCGAACATCAGTCTGGCAGACCGTGCGACAGTAGCCAACATGGCTCCTGAATACGGTGCAACGATCGGCTTCTTCCCTGTAGACGATGAGACGCTGGCCTATCTGCGCAGCACCGGACGCCCGGATGAGCTGGTAGAGCTGGTGGGGGATTATTATAAGGCGCAGGGTATGTTCCGCACCGCAGAGACACCGGACCCGGCATTCAGCGATGTCATTGAGCTGGATCTGGCTTCAGTGGTTCCCAGCCTGGCCGGACCGAAGCGTCCGCAGGACCGGGTAGAGCTTACCCATATGAAGGAGAATTTCGAAGGCATTATCCGTACACCTGTTGACAAGGGCGGCTATGGCCTCAGCGATGAGAAGATTGCCGAATCGGTGGAAGTGCAGCATAAGAACGGAAGCAGCAGCAAGCTCACTACAGGAGCGGTTGTCATTGCAGCCATCACGAGCTGTACGAACACCTCCAACCCGAGCGTAATGCTGGGCGCAGGACTGCTTGCCAAGAAGGCTGTAGAACGCGGTCTCACCAAACCTGGCTATGTCAAAAGCAGCCTCACTCCCGGATCGCTGGTCGTTACGGAATACCTGCAGAAGGCTGATCTACTGAAGCCGCTGGAAGCGCTCGGCTTCTACCTGGCCGGCTACGGCTGCGCCACTTGTATCGGTAACTCCGGCCCGCTGCCGGATGAAGTCAGCGAAGCCATTACAGAGCATGATATGACGGTTGCCGCAGTCATCTCCGGGAACCGTAACTTCGAGGGCCGCGTGCATGCCCAGGTTAAAGCCAACTATCTGGCTTCACCGCCGCTGGTTGTCGCCTACGCCCTGGCCGGCACAGTGAATATTGACCTGAAGACCGAGCCGCTGGGCTATGACCCGCAGGGTGAGCCTGTCTTCCTGGCCGATATCTGGCCGACTACAGCCGAGATCCGCGAAGCCGTAGCGCTCTCGCTCAGTCCGGAAATGTTCCGCAGCAAATATGAGAATGTATTCACGGCCAATGAACGCTGGAATAACATTCCGGTACCGGAAGGCGAGCTGTATGAATGGGATAACAACTCCACTTACATTCAGAATCCGCCATTCTTCGAGCATCTGGCAGACGGTGCCTCTGACATCCAGGATATCAAGAGCTCGCGCGTGCTTGCGCTGCTTGGCGATTCCGTCACTACCGACCATATCTCACCAGCCGGGAATATCTCCACTTCCGGTCCAGCCGGAGAATATCTGCGCGGTCATGGCGTGGAACGCGCTGACTTCAACTCCTACGGCTCACGCCGCGGGAATCATGAGGTGATGATGCGCGGTACCTTCGCCAACATCCGTATCCGCAACGCAGTGGCTCCTGGGACAGAAGGCGGCGTAACCACCTTCCTGCCAAGCGAAGAGGTCATGTCGATCTATGACGCCTCCATGCTGTACCAGTCGGCCGGACAGAACCTGATCGTTATCGCCGGTAAAGAATACGGCACAGGCAGTTCCCGCGACTGGGCTGCGAAGGGAACACTCCTACTCGGAGTCAAAGCCGTCATCGCTGAGAGCTTCGAGCGGATTCACCGCAGTAACCTTGTCGGCATGGGTGTGCTGCCGCTGCAGTTCCAGGAAGGCCATGGCTGGAGCAGCATGGGGCTGACCGGACGCGAGACCTTCGACATTACCGGTCTTGACAACCATGTCCTTCCCGGACAGGAGCTGACAGTCACTGCTACCCGTGAAGACGGCACCCAGTTCGACTTCCCGGTCATTGCCCGTCTCGACAGCAGCGTAGATATCGATTACTACCGCAATGGCGGTATTCTGCAGACAGTACTCCGCCAGATGCTGGCTGATGCTACAGCTTCGGAAGCGGCTCAACCGGTAGAATAAGTTGACTTCATAAGGATAGTCATTATACAAGCTGCGCCGGTATCAGATTTCAGTCTGATACCGGCGCAGCTTTTTGTCTTATTCAGGAATGCCCTATTTGACTGACAGCAGGCTGTTCGTAATGAAATCCAGCTGTTTCTCCAGGGAGATCGGGTCATTGTACGTATCGGCAGCAGGATTCAGCATGAACACATTCCCTGCCTTGACTGCCGGAAGCCCCTTCCACAGCGGATTGTCATAGACAATCTTCGGGTCTGTATTATCCCCTGACCATTGGCAGGTGAAGATAATGTCTCCGGCAAAGTCCGGCAGCTTCTCCATGGAGATGGTAGCCCAGCCTGTTCCGCTGTCGATGGCCTCCTTCTGCGCTTCAGCAGGAGCCTTCAACCCGAACTCACCATACAGAATCTCACCACCCCGGCCATAGTTATGTCCAAAGACAAACAGCCCCTTGGCATATGGATTCAGGATAGATACCGTCTTATTACCCACAGCAGCCTGCACCTGCGGCTTCAGCTCAGCAATACGGGCCTCCCACTGGGCGATCCAGGCCTTAGCTTCATCATTCTTGTTCACCAGCTTGCCGTAGTCGAGCATCTGATCCTTATAATTTTTGGCGCCATATTGAATCTGTACCACAGGCGCAATTTCCTTCAGCTTATCGATGCCTTCTGTTCCGGTATACACAATAATCAGGTCAGGGTCCAGCGCCAGGATATTCTCCGGGGTGACATCGTCACCCAGCCCTTCTGCACCTCCAAGCATCTCTGCAAGATACGGACTATCCTTGGCTCCTTGCATGACCCCTACCGGCTTCACGCCCAGCGCCAGAAGATATCCTGTATAAAAGGCTGTAGTATCCACGATTCTCTGCGGATTCTTAGGTACTTGAACCTCACCGGCGCTATCCTTGAAGGTAACCATCTCTGCTTCAGCGGAGGGTTCACCAGCAGCCGGAGCAGCCGTGGGTGCTTCGGAAGGTGCAGGTGCATTCGCTGCCGCCCCGGAGCCAGAGCCGGAGTTATCCGATGAACCGCAGGCTGCCAGCAGGACAGCCATGACGAGAGTAAAGACAATCAGGACAAGACTTTGTTTAGAGTATCGCAAGATAATCCCCCTATGTATATATGATATTGATAATCATTATCATTAGTAATATATCACAGAGTTTTCAGGCTGACAACTCTCCCGGAATTTTCCGCAGCAAAAATCCCCTTTCACTGGAAAGGGGATTTCATTTCTCCTGGCATACGCAGATAAATTTTCGCAGCCTCAGGAGGCCTTCAGGACATCTCGATACGTTCGGAATCGAATATTCTTTTATAGACCAGAGCTATGATCTGTGAACGGTCCGTCACGTCCATTTTATTAAAAATGCGGCTTAGATGATTCTTGACGGTATGCTCGCTGATAAACAGGGCACTGGCAATCTCCTTATTCGTCTTGCCCAGAATAATCAGCTCCAGCACTTCCTCCTCGCGCGGTGAGATTCCCCATTCCTCCTTGGGCGTCTTCAGCGCTGTACTGTTCAGCAGCTTCCCTGCCGACACGCCTCTTCTGGCAGGCATCGCTTCCGAGCGGCTGCGCAAGAAGGATTGGAAGGTAGTGCGCGGCTCACTGTAAAGCTCCCCGACCACATGATCATCCAGATAGAAGCGGGAGGGGGTCAGCCACTCCAGATCCGTGTCCGCCAGCAGCTCCTTGTCCGCGCCTCGGCCTGCATGATGAAGCACCAGCACGAGCAGTTGGGCCGTGACAGAGACCGAAGGCTTATTGATCTCAAAATAGAACGAAGCAAACTGGTCCACCTGCTTCAGTAAAGAAAGCTCCTCCGGGTAGAATCCGTACCCATGCAGGAATTCCAGCCTGAACGGTGCCAGCAGGGCAGACGTTCTCATCTGCTCTGACTCCCGCTCCGGCAGCCCTGTATAGCGGGCAAGCTCATACGCCATAGCAGAAGCCTCCGCCGACAGGCGGTGCAGCTCGGGATTACTGAGCCGGAGATAATGAAGCGTCTGCCCGGTGAAGACCCCTGCCTGCTTCATATGTCTGGATTCCTTCTCGATCAGACGGATCGAAGTACTCGCCAGACTGGCCAGACAGCTTGTTAAGGACAGCCACTCCTCAGCTTCGCTGCGGCGTCTGAAGCCCACGGACAGAATGCCCTTAAATACCTTCTCGGCAATCAGCGGACATTCGAGCAGGACCTGCCCCTCCGCCTCCCCGTTGAGGATCGCAGAAGAGAGAAAGGCCTGCGAGGAGTACCGGGACTGGAGGTCATAGATATACGGCGCAATTTCCTCCGGCCTCCATCCCTTGGCGTAATGGGTCTCCCCCGGCTGCTCCTCGAAAAATACGAGTACCGATGACGGGAAGAACGGCATGCCCATAATCATATCCAGCAGCCCGGTGCCCAGCTCCTGGGTGGATGCGGCCTGCGGCAGCAGGCGGGCAGCTTCCTTCAAACGCAGGGTGGCCTCCCTGCGCAGGGCTTCACGCTGCACCAGTTGCTCTCCCCGTCCGGATAAGCCCAGGAGCGCAGTAACATTCTGCTCATGCTGAGCATAGTCCTGTATCGGGCGGCTCTTCCCAAAGCCCACAGCGAGCAACAATGCTCTCTTCCCGCTGTGAATTCTCACCGGATAACATGACAAATATTCCGGCTGCGTCATCCCGCGCTGGGTGAAGAATAACGATCTTGAATCTTGGGCAACGCTCTGCCAATGCCTGGGCTCCATGCCTAGAACTGCCTGTCCCAGAAAACCGTCTCCTTGCTGGAACCCGGCATTCATGAGGAGTCCTGCTTCTTTGCCGGCAGAATATTTCACCTTGAACTGGCCGGCCTCCTCCTCTTGGGCAAAGGCATACAGCTCTGCATCAGATAACGTACCGGCCATCTGCTGCAGCACAACCTCTATCTTCAGGAACTCACTCTCCAGATTGGATAACAGCTGGGAAATCAGCAGACCCCGTCTCTGTTCCAGCGGCTTCACTGCACACCCCGCCAGCAATTTGGAGAGCACATTCCCGAGCACACTCAATTTCCCCCTGATGCTGGCGATACCTTCCCGGCTAAGCTCAGGCATGGCGGCCAGTACATCCTTCAGCATCTCATAATCCGGGTGATTCCGCATCTTGGCCTCGAACGCCCGCAGTACAAGCCCGCGGGTGCCTTCTTCCATATATAAGCCGGACCATAAATAGTACGTCTGTCCATAGTCAGGAACCAACGGACTGACCACATACTTCAGCCCGGGGACCCACTCCTCAAGTATGGCAGGATATGATAAGGGGCCCAGTCTGAGCAATGCAGGCTCGAAGGGCCGCTCTATGTCCTCTAAAGATTTAAACATCTTCTGATAGAATATTCCGGACAGCGTGGGGCGGGTAACCACATTCCCAGCCTGATCCGTAAGCACAAGCGCCTGACCCGTAACAGAGCCGAACGTATCCTGGAGCTCTTGAATTTCTCCCATCAGTGAATCGGGTATAACTACTTTCATCCCATCACCTCGTGCACTGGATTCCTCTTATTTCTTCAATCTCAATTTAGCTAATCATTACTAATGATAGTCCATTTTAACTAGATATACAATGAATGTCGAAGGCTGAATAGCCTTCATTTCCTAAAGTTTTCCTGCGCCGATCTGCTGCCGGAGGCCTCCAGCTCAGCTCATCATTAGGCCCATTTCAGCAGCGGCCTCAGCCAAAATGACAGCATATTCCTCCAGAGTCTCCCGCGACAGACGACTGACCGGGCCGGACAACGAGAGCGCTGCTACCACGCCCCCGGCCCGGCCGGCGATAGGCACAGCCACGGCTGCCGCTCCCGGCTCCCGTTCCTCGAAGCTGGTCGCATAGCCGCAGCGGGTAATCTCCTTCAGCTGCTCCAGGTACAGGCTGCGGTCTACGCTGTCCGGCCATGCGGGGTCGGCCAGCAGCCTGACCTGCACTTCCGGCGGCGCGTAAGCAGCCAGCACCTTGCTGGATGCGCCTACCGAGAGCGGCAGCCTTGCACCGATCTGGGCTACCCGGCGGATAGCCTGGCGGCTCTGCACCGCCTGAATGCGCACACGCTCCAGATTGTCGCGCAGATACAGGCTGACCGTCTCGCCCAGGCGGTCGCGAAGCCGCTCCATGGCGGGCAGCAGAAGCACCGCCGGCTCGTTCAGCGTCGGAAGATGTGTGGACAGCTCCCAGATGCGGATACCCAGGCGGTATTTGTCAGTCCCGTCGTCCCGCTGCAGGAAGCCCTTCTCCTCCAGTGTGGTCAGCAGGCGGTGCACCGTGCTTTTATGCAGGCCAATCTTCGCAGAGATCTCCGTCAGACTAAGGTCGTAATCATCATTATCCTGAGTAAAGCACAGTAATATATCCAGTGCACGTTCTACGGCGCGTACAGTCAGCTTCCGGTCTTCCACCCCGATCTCCCCTTCACATGTTTCACCTATTGAAACCCGGTTACATAATTATTAAGATATCCCTATCTTAGTGCAAAAGCCTAAATAAAGTCCAGCAGATTCCGTATCCATAATCAGCCGCCGCAGTTTACAGTTACATTACAAAAGGACCATTTCCATTGACTTTGTAAGGGCATAAATTTACGATTAAATATATGAACTATTCATGCTCTGAATCATGAAACTTTCCAGGAGGGGACCTTATGAATCTGGCAACTAGTCATCCCGGCGCGCCGGTCTCCCGTATGCCTAACGAGGATAAGCCCGCTTCGTCAACCTTAATTCCGATTCGGATGATACGTGTCAAGCACATCATTGTGGCACTGCTGTTATCCGTATTCTTCTTCTTTGTATTCTGCTTCATCGCCCTGCATGCCTATATCGCCTGGGTGCTCTCGAATCCTACCGTAGCCCCGCTCTACTCCAATCCTTATCAGGCCAAGGGGCTCGCCTACGAGGATATCAGCTTCCCTGCCAAGGACGGCAGCCGGATGATGGAGGGATGGTATATTCCTTCCAAAGGAGCTACCAAAACCATTGTCTTCAGTCACGGCTACGGCGCGAACCGCGAAGAGAGCTGGGTTCCCATGTATGATCTTGCCCATTATGCACACAGTCTGAGATTCAATGTCGTCATGTTCGACTACGGCTTCGCCTCCAAGACCGACAGGGACATCGCAACCGGCGGCAAAAAGGAATCCCAGCAGCTGCTCGGAGCCATTGAGTTCGCCAAGGAGCAGGGGGCAGATCAGATTGTGGTCTGGGGCTTCTCGATGGGCGCAGGCACCGCCCTGCAGGCAGGACTTGTAACCAAAGATGTGGATGCGATGATTCTGGACAGCACCTTCCTGCTGGAGCCGGACACCCTGTACCATAATATCAAGCAGAACATCAATCTTCCCCGCCAGCCTTCGCTGGAGATTATGGAGATGCTCTTCCCGGTGCTGAACGGCACAGGACTGAATCAGATTCCTTACTCCAAGGTCAAATCGGAGGATTATCCGTTCCCGGTGCTGTTCATGCACGGCACTAAGGACGATAAGGCACCTTATCCGATTGCCGAGGAGCTGGCGGCGAATCAGAGCAATCCGTATTCGGATTCATGGATCGTGGAGAACAGCCATCATGAGCTGCTGTTCCGCGAGCACCCGCGCGAGTATCTGCGGCGGGTATCCGCTTTTCTCGGGAATGTACAGCTGGCCCAGATCAGCGGGAGCCACAGCAATCCAACCGCAAGTAAATAAGCTTCTTATCGTTACCCTAAGGCATGTGCAGATGTATCTTGTGATACATTCTGTGCATGCCTTTTTACTGTGCGTGGCACCAGGTCCTCCAGTCCACCGCGATTCCCCGCACAGGCTAGTCTCATAAGCTGTTCCTCTCTGGCATATAATGGACCGATGAAACTTTAGGACGGGAGGACTACATGTCATGCCATATGTATTCGTTGCACCGCCGCCAGTACAGATTCTAGGGGAAATCGCCTTCTGGAAAAAACAGGAGAAGGAGCATGCCGAGGTTCTAATTCAGATCATCCCACGCCTGGAGGAGCCTTATGTGAAGCTGCTGGAGGACTGGGCCATTGTATTCCTGGCTACAGAACAGGCGGCCCAGCATCTGCTTTCCACTCCGCAGGCACCGGACACTGGCGGTCCCGGGAGTCCATCCGCCGAAGCCGGGCTGCTGCTGCACACCGCCTGCGACCAATCCGCCGAATTCATCAGGCACCTTAAGGCCATGAAGGAGGCCAGCGCCGCCGTCAATGCCTTCCCCCTGGCAGGAACCACGCTGCTGCACTTCATCCGGGAGTCTGAATACTTCCTCGCTGTGCTGGCCGCTCTGACCCCTGCGGACTACGGGCCCGGGATGCTGCGGATGAATCCGCCGGAGCAGGCTGAAGCCGCTCCTTCACCCGATCCGGCTGCAAGCGGAGAAAGTCTTCAGGGAACAGGAAGCTTCGCAGTTCCGTTATGGGAATCCCGCGAGGCAGGCCCGGTTCCCATCGGCGGGCATACGCTTCCCCCTCTGCCTTATGTTTATAATGCACTGGAGCCGTATATTGACGAGAAGACGATGATCATCCATCACGACAAACATCATCAGAGCTATGTAGACGGACTGAACAAGGCGGAGAAGAAGCTGGCGGAAGCGCGCCTGAGCGGCGACTTCGATCTGGTTAAGCATTGGGAGCGGGAGCTTGCCTTCAACGGGGCTGGCCATTATCTGCATACAATCTTCTGGAATGTCATGTCCCCGCAAGGCGGCGGCCGTCCCTCCGGTGCGCTGCTGGACGCCATAGAACGCAGCTTCGGAAGCTATGAAGCCTTCAAGGCCCAGTTCACTGAGGCCGCGGGTAAAGTCGAGGGCGGCGGATGGGCCCTCTTGGTCTGGAGCCCGCGCAGCCGCAGACTGGAGATTCTGACGGCTGAGAAGCATCAGAATCTGTCCCAATGGGATGTCATTCCGCTGCTGGCACTAGATGTGTGGGAGCATGCTTATTACCTCAAGCATCAGAACAACCGCGCCGATTACATCCAGGACTGGTGGAGAGTCGTCAACTGGCCTTATGTCGCCGAGCGCTACGGGGCTGCCCGCAAGTTGGTCTGGGAGCCTTTTTGAGGCTCTTCGGTGTATTCGGTTTTAAGCATACAACTAGCCCGTGTACCCTCAGCGCGGCATATTGTATTCGGTTTTTCGCGTTCCGGTTCCGCGTATCTCTCGCCCATTCTGAGGGTTTTCACGCTCACCGACCGCTTGTATGGAGCGGCCATTGTTGCACTTTTTGCAAGATTTCTCTAAAAATATTGCTGGTTGCAGTACATTGTTGCATCATTTGCAGGAACTTCGGTGTTTAGAGCCAGTTAGCACTGACTTTGTTGCATTTCGTGCAGAATTTCCACATAGGCAGCTTTTATTGGGCTGCAATGTTGCACTTCTTGCAGAAATTTTCTAAATTTTTAGAAGGTGTGGAGTATTGGGTGACGCACCTTCGCGCGAGCACAATGTATGCTGTATTTCATATACATTTGGTCCATATGCCTGCTTGCGAGCACAATGTATGCTGTTTTTCACATACATTTGGTCCATGTGCCTGCTTGTGGGCATAATGTATGCTGTTTTCCACATACATTGTGGCCATATGCCTGCTTGCGAGCATAATGTATGCTGTTTTTCACATACATTTGGTCCATATGTCCCTGTACCAGCCAATTGTATTCGGTTAGAAGGACACTATAGTTTCCTATATAACAAATATAACAAAAAAAGCCCGCCGCCACTGTTGCAGTGGCAGGCGGGCTTATCCATGGCAGTTCCGGTCCAAGTGCAGGGATAACCTGCTCTATTCCTTGATCAGGGCCAGGAATTCGGCCCTTGCCGCAGCATCCTCACGGAAGGTGCCGCGGGTGGCCATCGTAACCGTCTTGCTGCCTGGCTTCTTCACGCCCCGGGCACACATGCACAGATGCTCCCCTTCGACTACAACCATAACACCGTGCGGATTCAGCACCTCGGTCATGATGTCGGCGATCTGGGCCGTGATACGCTCCTGCACCTGCAACCGGCGGCTGACCGCTTCTACGAGCCGGGCCAGCTTGCTGAGTCCGGCAATGCGGCCGCTGGGAACATAGCCGATATGCACCTTGCCGAAGAATGGAGCCATGTGATGCTCACATTGGCTATAGTAGACAATATCCTTCACAATGACCAGCTCTTCATGAGACTCGTCAAACGTTACGCCCAGTGCTTCGCGCGGATCAATGGAATAACCGCCGAAGATCTCTTCATACATCCGCGTCACTCTGGCCGGTGTTTCGAGCAGACCTTCGCGGCTGGTATCTTCACCGATTAATTCCAGAATCTTCTCTACATGATACTCAATCTGCTCCCGGTTTACAGAAACCTTCCCGTTCTTGTACTCCTTGATGCCTCCCATGAAAGCTCCCCCCTTCCGCACCTGCAGCTGACTCTTATCTATTTCATACGATCATCATTATTACTTCTTGCGGGAATGTCCTTTACCCGCAGCAGGACGCCCCGGCGGATTACCATTCTTCATCATCTGCTGGGCACGCTGCATTTGCTTCCCGTTCAGGTTATACCCCATTTGCTTGGCAACCTTCTGCAGCATTTCAGGATCATTCTGCATCGTTGTCATCTGTCTGCGCAGATAATACACACCGATGAAGAATCCGCCGATCAGCCCTACCACAAGCGTAATAATAGGCAATGCAATATTCATCTGTAATCCACCTTTGTACTCTATTGTCTGGCGATAACCCTGTTCAGGCACGCGAATCTATCATAGCATTTCAACAACTGGACAGCAATTGGCAAATCCCGCTGTCAGCCGGTTCATGTCACGTCGGCTGCTCCCTGTTCCCGGAGCTTCCCTACAGCCTGCTCCAGCATGTCGCGCACCGCAGCGTCCTCTTCGCTCTCCAGCGCCTGCTCAACAGCCGCAAGCGCTTCTTCGCCGCCGATGCGGCTAAGCGCCCAGGCCGAGGTTCCGCGCATTTCCGGCCGAGGCTCCTTCAGCAGAAGCTCCGTCAGCTTCGGCACCGCCGAAGCCTCCTTGAAATTGCCCAGGGCAATGACAGCGTTACGCTGAATCGGCTTCTTGCCGCGCCAAGCCGCCGAGCTACTGCCGAACTTCTCCTTGAACTCCCGGTTGCTGAGGTCCAGAATCGGCATCAGCAGCGGCTTAACCACCTCAGGGTCAGGCAGAAGCTGCGGGCGGTGGTTCCAGTTCTTGCCCCGGTTATGCGGACAAACAATCTGGCAGGTATCACAGCCATACAGCCGGTTGCCGATCTTGGTCATATAGTGATCGCTCAGGAAGCCCTTCGTCTGGGTCAAGAAGGAGATACAGGCCTGGGCATTGAGCTGGCCCGGTCCGACCAACGCTCCGGTAGGACAGGCGTCGATGCATTTGGTGCAGTCACCGCAGCCTTCCTGCACAGGCTGGTCCGGGGGAAGCGGCAGATTCGTCACCATCTCCCCCAGATAGATCCATGATCCCCACTTGGGGGAGATGATCGCGCAGTTCTTGCCGCTGAAGCCGATCCCTGCCCGCTCTGCCACAGCCCGGTCTACAAGTGCCCCCGTATCCACCATGCTCTCCAGCACGGCATCCGGGACACGCTCACGGATGAAGCTCTCCAGCTTCGCCAGCGCCTCACGTAGGACATGATGGTAGTCCTGGCCCCAGGAGGCGCGGGCCAGAATACCCCTGCGCGCACCCGGCTCGGATTTGGGCGGGTCCTCCATTTTGGAGGGATAAGCCACCGCAATGGCAATGATGGAGAGCGGCTGCTCCCCGGACTGCAGGGCCGGAACCGTCCGCTTGTCCAGATCAGGCTCCTCGAACCCGGATTCATATCCGTTGTCCCGGTGCTCCTGGAGAATGTTCTTCAAATATAAAAACGGCTCTGCAGTGGTGAACCCGATATCATCGATACCGAGCGCAGGTGCAGCCGCCTTAATCTCAGCCTTAAGCTCCTCCCATTTGGAAGGAGGCGGAGCGTAACCTTTCTGGATGTTGAGGTGCATATCCGCCTCTCCTTTATAGAATGAATAAGGTAACTCTACAGGGCCTTCATCTTAGAGAAAGGCCACCAGATCAGGGACACCTTACCCACGATACTCTCCCCTGCGACAGCGCCGAAATAACGGCTGTCCTTGCTGGCTCCGGCATGCCGGTTGTCCCCCATGACGAAGTAGGTCCCCGCCTGCACGGTCAGGCTGTTGAAATCGGGATCTTCAATAGATGTATCGATATAAGGCTCATCCAGCAGCTTGCCGTTGAGATAGAGCTGCTGGTTCCGCACTTCAATGATGTCGCCGGGAATGCCGATCACCCGCTTGACCAGATATTCCTTGCGGCTGGGTCCCGTACTGGGATCATGAAGGACGACAACCTCCCCGCGGCCCGGATTCCCGAAGCTGAGGGCGATTTTATTAATAATCAGCTTCTCTCCCTGATACAGGGTAGGCTGCATGGATTGCCCGATTACAGTAGACACATTGAACACATAGATATTAAGCAGCGACATCACAGCAAACACAATCCCCGCCGTAATGATCCACTCCCGTATATCCTTGATCCACGTTCTTCCAGACTTCTGTCTGGACTTATTATGCGTCACTGATCTGTATCTTTGTCTGCGGCTCCGCATGAAATCTTCTTCAAGCTCCCGGTTCATAGGCCACCTACTTGCTTCGATTGGGTTATCCGTTCCTTAACAATAGAAAAGCATATCTCCCGCCCATTTGCAATGGACATAGGGAAGATATGCTTTAGTATAATGAAACAGACTATGCAGGAATATCCATATACTCGAAGTTCCGGCCCTGCAATAGCTCTCTACTCTAACATTTGATTCCGCTTACAGCAGCGGTTCAGCAACAGTTACCCGACAATGCTCAGCTTGCGCACGGATTTGAAAATGTGGTTCTCGTCATAACCCATGGCCTCATAGAGCGGCATTGCAAAAGAATTGTGTTCATCCACGGCAACATAGATACCGCTGACCTTCCGCGCCTGAAATCTGTTCTCCATAGCCGTTACAAGACTCTTGCCGACTCCTCTGCGGCGGTAATCAGGATGGACGGCAATGCGGAAATAACAGCCGTGATTCTTCTCAATCGTACCAATCAGCGCACCGATGATTTCTCCTTCATCCTCAGCAACTACAATGAGATCAGAATCCCATGACAATTGCCTGGAGAAAGGCTCGATCGTGCTCTCGAAACATTCTTCCGATAATGCGGTCTGCAGCAATTCAGTCACTGGAGTAACATCGCTTAATTGAAAGGAACGAACGTGCATACTTAAAAGTCTCCCTTTTCTATGGCTTATGATTTTACAAAAAGAAGGGGTTTCCATAACAGTATAAAGTGGAAAAAAGCATCAAAAACCGAGGAATACCTGCTTTTGTCTCTATTAAAGCACACTTTTCTCGCGTTATCATCATTTTTCTTTTGAAAGCGCTTGATATGAAGCGTTTTCATTCAATATAGTTTCATATTTAACATGTATTAGGAGATTTCCTAGTCAAAACGTCCCAGTTACTAAGCCTTATTAGTTTAACATAGCCTTAACACTTTCTGTGTACGGAGGACAAGAAAATACTTTTTAAACATTTTTGTTTATTTAATGTTGCATTATTGTTCCAGATGCGTTTTAATAATAGTATCTCAACGGATATATACCAAAACCAACATATAATCAGGAGGGATTTTTCCATGGCTTTTCAATTACCGGCACTTCCGTACCCGAACAACGCACTTGAACCACACATCGACGCATTGACGATGGAGATTCATCATGACAGGCACCATAACACTTATGTGACGAACCTGAACGCCGCACTGGAAAAGGCACCCGAACTGCAAAACAAAAGCATCGATGAGCTTCTGACCGACCTGAACGCTGTACCTGAAGCGATCCGCACAGCGGTCCGCAACAACGGCGGTGGACATGCCAACCACACCCTGTTCTGGGAAGTGATTGGACCGAACGGCGGCGGCGCACCTACTGGCGCACTGGCTGCTGCCATTGACAGCGAACTGGGCGGCTTCGATAAATTCAAGGAAGACTTCGCTACTGCGGCTACTACACGCTTCGGCAGCGGCTGGGCTTGGCTCGTTGTGAAGGACGGCAAGCTTGCTGTAACCAGCACTCCTAACCAGGATAACCCGATCAGCGAAGGCGCAACTCCAATCCTCGGCCTCGATGTATGGGAGCATGCCTACTACCTGAACTACCAGAACAAACGTCCTGACTACATCAAGGCATTCTGGAACGTAGTGAACTGGGAAGAAGTCGGCAAACGTTACGAAAGCTCCAAATAAGCATCGGCCTTCAGCATGATGCTGTAAGCAAACAGGTTCACCTCTGCTGTAATGGCAAGGGTGAACCTGTTTTTGTATACCGTCTCCGTTCAACGTGCACGCTAGGCCAGGCCTCAGATCATTGCATGAACTTGGCATTCAGAGCGTCGTATTCACGCCGGGTAACCGGAATTACCGTTCCATGACGGGGGCTGGCCGGCAGCTCATAATCAGAGGATACCGTCCACTTGCCGGAATCCAGATCTTCCGTCTCCAGCGGGATGTACCCTCTCCCTCCGAATTCATCCACAAACAGATACCACTTCTGCTCCGTATTGGATTTGAACAGGGTTGGCCCTTCAATGCCCTTCAGTCCGCCGACACTCCCGCTTAGCAGCTTCACCGCAGGGGCAAATACCGAATCCAGGGACTCCTGGAACACCATTTTGCCAAAAGGGGATTCCGGGCCTTGCTCGCGTTCATCCTTGGTGAATCTGTAAATCTTCCCGTTATACGCAGCCATAGTGGTATCGATGATCGAATGCCCGTAGTCCATATAGACCTGCGGCTCTGTGAACGCGCGGAAATCGCGTGTCTTGCTGTACATAATTTTCTGGTAGGCGTCCCCGGTGTGAGTGGAATCGGTGTACATCCGCGAGGCCCAGAATACGATATATTCCCTGCTCTCCTGGTCATAGATCACCTCAGGTGCCCAGGTATTCCCCGCTTCCTCAGGTGAGACCTGGGCTTCCCAAGGCTCCGACCAGTCCACCAGATTATCCGATTCCCATACAATAATCGCCCGGCTGCCTTGTGTCTGGGCTGCACCCCAATCCCAGTTGCCGTTGATCTTCAGATCGGTGGCGATGAGATAGAACCGGTCCCCTTCAGGTGAACGGATGATGAACGGGTCCCTGACCCCCTTGTTGCCCAAGCTGGACCTAAGCACGGGCTTCCCGGCATTCAGCTCCTTCCAATGCAGCGGGTCATTGCCTTCGCTGAGGGCGAAATATACCTGCTCGCCGTCCCCGGTCCCTTCGCCTGTGAAATAGCTGAATAAATAGCCCGCATAGTCCCCCGCAGCCGGAATTTCCTGCGCAACCTGAGTCTGCGCAGCCTGAGTCTGGACAACCTCACCCGGCAGGTTAGCCTCCTCCTCTAACTCCGGCCCGCCGGCCACCAGGGTCACCACCGACTTGGCCGGGATAACGGCCTGGAATACCTGCTCCCCAGCTGCTGTCCCATCAGCAGCTGCATCAGCGGCCACATCCTCGCCGCGCGCCAGATCCAACTGCGCATTGGTTACATAGGAACGCAAGGCAGATGCCTTCAGTCCCAGTCCGCTCAAGGTGAGCTGCACCTGCTTCTCCTCCAGGCTGTCATTCACCAGCACCGCCGTCATGCTCTGCTCCTCCTCGTGCAAGTAAGCCGAGCCGAGCAGCTCGCTTCCGGCTTCCTGGCTCAGACCGGAGAGTGCAATCCGCACCGCTCCGGGGCGGATGAACTTGCTGTAGTTGCCGAGCGACCAGAGAATCTTCGAGGTCAGGATGTTCTGCTCATCCCCAGGCTGAGTGTAATCGGTGTACAGCAAGCCGTCCTTGTAATCCACCTTGGACACTGCAGTCCACCACTGCCATGCGGCTGCATCCGCCTCGGTCAGATCAAAGTGAATGGTGCGCGCCACCTGTAGCGCCGGCTCCATTCCCAGATCCCGTCCCGGGCCATAATCGCCCATAATGCAATATTCGGTAACCCAGTACTTGGCCTCAGGATCATATTGCTTCAGATTACCGTCCAACAGCTGTCTTAGCTTAACCAGGCGGTCATCGCCGGGATGGCTGTAATCAGACCAGTAGGAATGCGAGGCGATCTTATTGCCTACTGCTTCCTTCAGCACAGGATCACCCAAGAGGTCCTTAATATATTCACGGTATTTTCCCAGCCCCAGGCTGTTAGCCCCGCTGGAATAGACACCGCTGCCCGTGAATTCCCGGTAGTGCTCATCATCCAGCAGAGAGGTAATCTCTACCCCGTCCGGAGCACTGATCTGCGCTTCCAGCCCGCTGGCGCGGAGCTGGGCGTGCAGCTCCAGAATCACCCGCTTCAGGTCGTCATTGTTGTACCGGCTGGCTTCCTGCTGCGCATGATTCCAGTCCCAGGTCGGCTCGTTAACGGGGCTGATATAATTGAACTCCAGCCCTTCCTGCTTGAAATGCTCCAGCACCTCAATCAGGAAGGCGGCGAAGGCAGCTTCAGAGCCTTCCTTCAAATTACTGGACCCCACCTCTGGGTCAGGCTGGGCATGACCGCTACGGGTCATCCAGACCGGCGGGCTGTTGACGAAGGCAATCAGAGATTCGACTCCGCGCTCCTGGGCTGCCCGCAGGAACCACTGCTGGCCTGCCTGCCTGCTCCAGTCGTACGGCCCTTCCTCCGTTATTTTGAAGGCTTCCGTTCTCCGCCATGGATCTGGAATGATCGCCTGATCGGTCTCCGCCGAGCCTGCGCCTATATTGAAGCGCCAGGCCGACAGCCCGATCCCTCTGCTGCGTGAGAACAGTAAATCTGCCACCTTGTTCTTATTCTCTTCGGTCCACTCCTTCCCCAGGGGGTCCATGGACCAGGCGTCGGACGCGCCAAAGTTATCGATAGTCTGATAGCGGAGATTACCGTCTATCGTCACTGCCGCATCCGGCGGTTTCTGGTGCTGCACAGGGATTTCCTCCTCTTTCCTATTACTGAACAGAATTACTACAACAACAACACACACTAGAACAATGCCGATAACCGCCGTAACTGCCAGCCGCTTCATGCTCCTATCCTCCTCCTAACCAACCAGACCGGAACGCTCCACACTCTCTACGAAATGCCGCTGAACGAATACATAGAGGATAATCAGCGGCAGAATCGCCATCAGCACACTCGTATTCATCATCATGGACATGAAGAACGGGTCCTGAACGAGCGAATTCGCCGCTTGGCCCCCGCCGGTCATGTAGGTAGCAATACCGTAGCCCGCCGAAGACATCATCGATGACATGACCTTCGGTTCGTTCAGATACATATTGGTGAAGAATGAATCATTCCACTGCCACACGAAGGAGAACAGCATCACCGTTACCATTGACGGAATAGCATTGGGTAGAATCACCCGCGCGAAGGTGGTGAAATAGCCGGCTCCGTCCACATAGGCCGCTTCCTCAATCTCTCGTGGAATACCCTTGAAAAACTGGCGGAAAATATAGACATACAGCCCTGTCTTAACACCCATCCCGAGCATCGAAGAAATTATAAACGGCCAATACGTATTGATCAGGTTCGCCGGCTTCCCCGTGAACAGCTCAATCAGACCGAACAGGTCAAAGTTCTTGAAATGCAGGTACAGCGGGATCATGATCGTCTGGGACGGGACAAGAATCGTAAAGATTACTGCGGCGAACAGCAGCCCGCTCCCCTTGAACTTAATCCGGGCAAAGCCGTAACCGGCCAGCACACAGATGATCGTCTGAAGCACCATGACCGCTGATGACAACAGCATGGTGTTACGCAGAACTGCCGGATAGTTCATCGCCTTGAAGACCAGCCTGAAGTTCTCCAGGGTGAAGGCCTGCGGGACCCAGATCACGGTGGAATCATACAAATCATCCATACTCTTGAACGCAATCGACAGCTTTAGCAGGATCGGGTACAGGATGACGAACGAAATGCCGAAGACCAGCACAAAGCGGGCGAATACCCACAACCATTTTTTTGAAAATTCCACCCAATAGGCGGCCGAGGCCAGCCTGTGCAGCTGCTCTTTCCTGGATCGGTGCGGCATTGCTGCGGTCTCTGTCTTCATGAATGCTCCTCCTTCCTAACCGCTAGTCTTGATAAAAGACTTTACGTGAGATCAGCGCCGTCGTTATCCACAACAGCAGTGCAATGATGACAAAATACATCCAGGACATGGCTGCGCTCAGCCCGAAATTGAAGCTCTTGAACGCTGTATCCACCACCATGCGGCTGGTCTGGTCGCTGATGAAGCTGTCGATGATGGTGTAGACCAGATTGGTCAGAATCAGCGGGCCGATCATCGGAAACGTAATTTTCCAGAACGCCTCATAGCCTGTGGAACCTTCAATCTTCGCCGCCTCATACAGGGAAGGTGAGATCGATTGCAGCCCCGCTAAAAAGATCAGGATCTGCACGCCCGATTGGCTGACAATCTCATAGATCCGGCTCACCGCTCCAGTCAGATACTGCACCACGGTAGGGCTCAGGCCAGATTCGATCAGCAGCGTGGTCAGCTCCAGATTCTTGATCACCGACAGGCCTCCGCCTGTGGAATCACTGGCGCTGCGTACAACGGACTGCATCAGGTCCCCGTTCTCGATGCTGGCAATAATGCCCGAGGCCAGAATGACCGGCAGGAAGAAGATCGCCCGGGCCAGCACTCTGCCATGGAACTTCTGATTGAGCAGCACGGCGAAAAACAGGCTGAAAATCAGAATAAGCGGGGTGTTCAGCACGATATTCATCACAGATTCCGTTAATGTCCGGACATAGGATTCATGGGAGAACAGCGCCTCCCGGAAGTTCGCGAGTCCGATATACTTCAGCGTGAAGCCCTCATCATTGACCTGCAGGTTACTGAGGCTGAACCGCAGGGAAGACAGTAGCGGCGTCAGGAACAGGAAGCAGAAGCCCGCGAACCAGGGAAGAATGAAGTACAAGCCGTAATATCTGTTTTTTTGCTCCAGGGACAGCTTCTTAAGCTTCATTATTGCTGCTCACCTCCTACCCGGTAATTCCGTCCGTCTATGGTTACTCCGCCCACACTCACCGGCGTACGGTTGTAATTGACTATAATCGTGGTGCCTGCTTCATAAGTCGTCTGATAGACACCTTCCGCCAGCTTCTTATGCTCTCTGATCGTCTGGGACTGGACATTCTTCAGCACGAGGCTCAATGCCTGATACTGACCGGCTGCCTGGTCAATCCAGCTGCGGTAATCGGCGGAGTAGAGGCTGCCAAAGCCCGTCATTTTAATCGCGGAAGGATCAGCATAGAACCAGGTGTAATACGGTGCGCCCCCGGTCTCCAGCGCCTTGAGCAGACTGAGCGATGCATCCTGATCGTCAGCCATATTCCAGGCAGTTCCGGCATATTGCAGATAACCGTGGTACACCATCTGGAAGAAGGGGATGCTCTCATCCGTAATATTGAACCCGCTGCTCTGCATGGGTGCAGCCAGTATATGGCGGGCGAAGGGAGCCGCGTACGCATTGCCGCCCTCTACCATCAGGCGGGGCACCGAGCTGCTCATACGCTCCAGCTGCTCCTTGACGATTCCCTCGGCCTGCTGGCGGTCAACCAGTTCCTCCGCATTGAAATCGGAATTCAGCCCGCTGCCGAGATCCCGCAGGGACAAGCCGTCTACTCCAAGCTCTGCATAATCCCCGAGGAAACCGTCTACCACACCCGGCAATACCCGGGGGCTGACGACATAACCGGAGGGCTCCTGCACATCCAGCTTCAGCATGGAGAAGTCGAAGGGATACGTATGCGCCAGCTTACCCGTAATCAGCCGGGAGGCCTGTGACTTGCGGAGGCCCTTGGCTTCCGGGAAGGTCTGTAGGAACGAAGCATCGGGATACAGTGTAATCCCCTTATCCTGTGCGTAGGCCTGCAGCTCCTTAAGCCCAGCGGTCCCGCCAAGCTTGCTGTCTACAGATACGCCCTTCGGGTAATTATGGTTGATGCCGCCGTTGAACCATCCGGTATACCGCAGTTGAATGTCCCCGATCCCCTTCTCCTGCATCTGCTCCAGAATGGCCTTGGCCTCCTTGAAGGAGGTAAGCGGCTCATAAGCGCTGTAAGGAATGCCCAGGAAGAATTTCTTCTTCGGAATGCCGCCGATCAATTCCAGATAAAAGGGAACGTTCTCTGTCCTGTCCAGCCTTGCCATCCTGGTATGTTCGATTAAGTACTCCCGGTAATGCGCGGCCATACCTGAATAGCTGGCTTCCTCCTGATCAAGGAAGCTGTACGCTACAGTGATATCTCCGGGGTAGATCCCCGCCTGAAATTGCTTCACTGTACTGGAGCGCCAGCCGTTGGTCAGTGTCACTTCCTCCAGACTGCCTAGCGTATAGCTGGAGAAGACATTGTTATACTGATTCAGCCGCCCGCTGACATCTGCCTCCACAGCCGCAACCGCGTCCCCGCTCTCGATCACCGCCAGGAAGCCCCGGTCCTCAACCTTCATGCCGAATACAGGCAGCCGTGCGGTCTCCTCCTTCTGCACTTGCCCCAGCTGGGTCAGCGCAGCATCCGGCCCGTACATCGCTGTACGGTAAGGGGTAGCATAGAGCTTGTTATTATTGAAGTGTATCAGTGACCCGGAGCCGTCCGGCACCAGGCTGTAGCCTTCATCCTTTGTCCCGCTCGCCCCAAAAAACGGAAGCAGCGACAAACTCTGAATGTGCATATTATCCGGATAACGGACCTTATCGCCCGGGATGCTTACCTTCAGCTGCTTCCCGTCCAGCCGGTATTCCAGGGGAAGTGTCACCAGGGCGGCTCCGTCATCCTCTTCACCGTAGGCGGCTTTATCGATGGCGATTTGCGCCTCATCATAGCCGATCAGCCCGAACAGGGTGGTTACCTTCTTCAGCCCCACTCCCTTAAAGGAGGTGTCTCTTCGTTCATACCGCTTACTCAATTCATCGTACCTGAACCGCTTCTCAATCTCCTTCTTGTCACTTTCCTTCTCAAGACGGCCGATGATCAGGGTACGGAAGCGTTCTTCACTGATGTATTTGGGAATTCCGTCGATATTGCTCTTGACCTCCCCCAGCGTGTACACGATGTTCAGACTGTCACCCGATTCCTCAATGGTGAATTGACTGCTCTGTACACTGTGGGTGTAGTTGTCGTAGTTCATGAGATTACCCTTGCTGTCATAGTAGGTCAGCTCTACCTGCACATTCAGCTTGGATTTGTTATAGCCGGTGGCAACGGCGTCCTGTTCACGGTCCTGCGGGTTAGAATACCAGATCGCTCCGCTCTTCTTATCCTTAACGGCAACCTCCGTAGTCGTCTGATTCAGATACAGGGTCAAATACTCGTTGTCCAGGGCCGCCTTCAGATCTGCGGATAGCTCCGGCGCTTCCGGGGTACGGGTATTCTGCCCGCTCTGCACTTCAGACTGTACCGCCGCTTCCGCTTCAGGTGCGGATTCCGCCAAGTCCGCGTAAGGCAGAACGGCTGCCCCGCTGAGCATAAGTACAATTGCAATGATGGTTAGCTTCTTCTTCAAAGCCTGGCTCCTCCTTTCTTATCCGCGAAGTGAAAGCTCCTGGTAGACGGTGTAGACAAAACTGACAATTTGCTGGATCAGATTAAAGAACAGCAGGCCCAGGAAGATGATGATGCCCACCACGGCCAGTGTCAGCAGCATGGTTGTAATCGTTTTGAGCACCGTGTACTGATGAACGGTCATGGTTCCGATGAACAAGAGCCACACGAACCAGAGCGTGGCCAAAGCATCCAGCAAATGATAGAAGGAAGCCTCCCGCAGCGTGATCACATTACTGAGCAGGATATTGGGAATGTTGATCAGAATCAGCGGAAGCAGGGCGTACCCGGTCGTAATGACGATCTCCTTGAACTTCCCTTCCCCGTCCATCAGCGTCGTCAGGGACCAGTTCGCCAGGCACCAGAGCAGGAACGGGAAAATAATATACTTGAGCTCATTGATGCTGTTCAGTGCAAGCGGGTGATTATAATTGACCACATAGCCTACATATTGGCGCTTCACAATCATGGTCAGGGTAAGGGCCATAAGAATGCCCAGTGCCATGCGCAGCTTGCCCTTATTCTCGTATTTCAGATCCCAGAATCCGTCGAAGGGGTGCACTGCTACATGCAGTGAATATTTAATGTCCTTAAGAAACGACATCCTGAACCCTCCCTTCCTTTCTCGGCCGCTTCACCAGGCGGACGATGACGCAGCCGCCCAGCAGCACGGCTATTATTCCAGTCATATAGAGGCTGAAATAATCGCGCATATACTCCCTGCGGTATTTCCCAAGCGCCTTGGAGTAATATTCGCGGTCATTACCCAGCTTCAGATAAGTCATAGCCTCCTTATATTCGCCTTGGCGGAGCAGCGATTTGCCGATGCCGACATACGCCATCTCATAGTTGGCATCCAGCTTCAGCACCTCCCGCCACAGCTTAGCGGCTTCATCATGCTTACCGGAGCTGTACAGGGTGTTGGCTTCATTGACCATGCTGCCGAACTGAGTCACTGTGAACTCGGTAATTCTCCCCAGATCACGGTCCAGTACATAGATTGCATCCTCATAGCTCTCCACCGCCGCCGGGTTCTTGAAGGTACCGAGCTGGCTGCCTAGTTGACCGATGACATACAGCAGCTTGCCGTCCTCATTGTAGGTGAACACCCGCCCGCGCGTAGAGTCCAGTACCCGGTAGACTCCGTTTCCGGTCACATCAATATCAATGAAGGCGGAGCGGTCCCGGCTCAGATCGCCGATGGGCGGGATCTCTTTGCTGACCCGCAGGACATCGATGCCGGAGGGATTCAGTCTTTTTACCGGAGAAAAGGTCTTCTTATCCACCGTAGTAGTATAGATGAAGCCATCCTCATCGACATCGGTATTATTGAATTCCAGCGGAATGAACTGCACCATCTTCTCGCGCTGCTCCTTGGTCGATACCGACTTCCAGAACAGATCCACAGGATCAAACTGCACCTTATTCGTGCCCATGAAGCCTGTGAACTGCCCGTCGCTGTCGAACTCGATCAGCCCTTCATAGACCCCTCTGCCAACCACATAGATGCGGCCAGCCTTATCAACAATCACCTTCCGCGGAAAATACTCAAAACCCGCTCCGATCACATCCGCCTTCGGCGGTCCAATCTCCCGCACGAAGGTCCCTGTGCCGTCCAGCTCGACCAGCCGCCCATTCTCCGTATCTGCCACGTAGATCCGGCCGGCGTCCGTAACGAAGAGTCCCTCCGGGTTATTGAAGCTGTCCTTCTTCTCCCCGTTCTGGAAGCCTTCGATAACACGGAGTGTGTTCCACTCCTTATCCAGCACCACAATCCGCCCGTTCCCGGAATCGAGCACGTACAGCAGCCCCTCCGCCGAAACGAACAGGTCCCCCGGAGCATTCCAGGCTCCTGTTCCTGCCTCTAGCCCGCCGATGGCCCTCGAAGGAAGATAGGCAATCGGCGACTGAACCGCCTCGCCCCAGTAGGAATAGGTATATCCTTCATACGGCGCAGCCCCGGCCGGCCTTGGACACAGGCTCACAAGCAGCAGCACGGATACAAGCACCAGTATCGATGACTTTATTCTCAACCCTAACGCCTCCATCGCTTCAGTCCTTCATGCCGGACGAAGCCATCGTCTGAATCACATTGCTCTGTGACAGAATGAACGTCACAATCGGCACGGTCATCATAATCACCGCTACCGCGGCCCCGACTCCTGCACGGGCGATCCCGCCCTGAATAATCTGGCCCATCGCGTAATGCAGCGTCTTGAGCTGTTCGCTGTAGATGAAGCTGCCGCCGTCCGTGCCCCATAGCATCTGCATCATCAGGATGAGCAGCGTCAGCCAGGCCGGCTTCACCAGCGGCATAACGACCTGCCAGAAGATGCGGTATTCACTTGCCCCGTCAATCTTCGCCGCCTCCAGCAGCGCATCCGGGATCTGCTCCATAAACTGCTTCATTAGATAGAGTCCCAGCGGATAGGCAAAGGCGGGAACGATAACCGCCTGGTAGGTGTCCATCCAGCCTAGAGCGGACATAATCATATAGTTCGGTATCGCGGTAACATGCGGCGAGAACATCAGCGACAGGACAACCACGGTGAACAGCACCTTAGAGCCGCGGAATTTATGCTTCGCCAGCGGGTAAGCCGCCGCCGAGGCCAGCAGGATATGCCCGGCTGTACCGGCAGCGGTAATGAATACCGTGTTGAATATATATCTGGAGAACGGCACCCAGGAATTCTTCATCACCTGAAACAGATTGGCGAAGTTCTCAAGCGTTGCATTGCGCACAAACAGCGTAGGCGGGAAAATAAACAGCTCATCCAGCGGCTTGAACGCATTGTTAATGACATAAATTAACGGAATCGCCATGAATGATCCGAATCCGGCCAGGGCCAGGAACAGCAGGGCGTCGACCTGCCAGGAACGGTTTACTTTTTTGTTCAGACGTATTGCCAGCTTCATCCCGCTTATTCACCCACCCTCTTCAGCAGCTTTTGGACAATCAGATTGCTGCCCAGCATCATCACGAACAGCACGGTGGCAATCGCCGAGGCATAGCCCATCTCGAAGCGGATCGTACCGTAGTCCACCAGATGGGTTACAATCGTATGCGCCCCGTACTGCACACTCGGGAAGCCTGCCAGCGCCATAGCCACATCGGCAACTGCCAGTGACGCAGTGATCTGAATGACCGCACCGAACATCAGCTGCGGGCGCATGGAAGGCAGCGTAATGAACCACAGCTCCTGCCAGCGGTTTTTGACACCGTCCACAGCCCCTGCTTCATATAACGTCTTGTCAACGGTCTGCAGTCCGGCGATGAAGGCCAGGAAGCTGGTCCCCAGACTTAGCCAGAGCTGCACCAGCATAATGATCCCCAGCATATACTTGGGGTCCTGCAGCCATTGGATCGGCTCATAAATTACGCCAAGCTGCATTAGGAAACCGTTGATAATCCCGTAGGAGTCACTGGAGAAGATAATCTGCCAGATGAAGAATACATTCCCCGAGATGGACGGCGCAAAAAAGATCAGGGTCATGAACGCCCGCAGCTTGGGATTCAGCTCATTGATCAGCCAGGCAAACAGAAAACAGGCAATATAGCTGACCGGTCCGGTAACGACTGAGAAAATCAGCGTATTCTTGACCCCGATCAGGAACACATCATCGTTCCAGAGCAGCTTGGAATAATTCTCCCAGCCGATCCAGCGCGGCATCTCCAGCATGTTGAAGTGCGTGAAGCTGAAGATGATCGAAATCACTACCGGCAATACGGTAAACAACAGAAACAGCACCATATATGGAGCCAGCAGGATATACAAGTGCTTATCCCGCCGCACATCCTTGCCGAACAATGCCCAGTAATTACGCAGCCCGGAAGGGGACAGCCGGGGCTGAATCAAGGGTTCGGCCGTATTTTTCACTTTCTGCACAAGAGTCCCTCCCTATTCCCTTCGTTTCAAATCGAACTCTGCTCTCTTTTGATCAATCTCATAGTCGATCTCCTGCACATAATCGTACAGGGCATCGGCGGTATTCGTTCCATTGTTGATGACCTCGCGCAGAGCATTGTCCAGATGGCGGCCCGTGAAGTAACCGCCCGGCACCTCAGGCACACCCTGCACCCATTGCCACTGCTCCTCCAGATGGCGGTAATCGCTTGTCGGCCACGGCAGCTCCTTAAGCGCTTCAACGTTAGCGGTCGGATACCGCGCAGCCGCGCCCATGAGGCCCTCCATCTCCCGGCCGAAGCGGACCTGCGAATCCTTGTCTACCCACCACTTCATGAATTCCCAGGCGGCAGCCTTGTTCTTAGCCTGCTTGAGCATCAGGGCGGCGGTGCCCCCGCTGGCCACATCCCTGCGGATACTGCCGTCCGGCTGCTTTGTGCCCGGAACCGGAATGAATTCCCATAATCCCTTAATCTCCGGCGCGGATACGCTCAGATAGTTATAAAAGGTATAGTCCTGAATGCCGACCGGCATCTCGCCGGTGCGGAACCGCATCGGGAAGTCGAAGATCAGCGGCAGCTTGTAGCTGGTATAGAAATTGGTCCAGTCCTTGAAGGCAGCCAGCCCGGTCTCTGTATCGAGTCCGCTCTTCGCTCCGTTATTCAGATAAAAGGATCCGCCCATCTGATAGAGCAGCATGGCATAGGCGCGGTTGACCTCCAGCACCGGCACGCCTGTCGTCTGCGCGAGCGGCAGTGCCATATCCATCCGGTGCTTCTGCAGCACCGGAATCATTGCATATACCTCATCCCAGGTCTGCGGCGGCTCAAGATTCAGCTCCTGCAGAATATCCTTCCGGTAGAACAGCATGTTGAAGATCTGCTGCTCCGGCAGGGCAAAGACCTGATTCTCGAACCGGTACGGCACGAGCGCACTGTCTCTGAACTGCTTCACCACTTCCTCATAGCCGGGATACTTCGACAGATCCTCCGCCGCCTGGCGCATCCCGAAGTTCACCGGCATATCATTGCCGACCTGCATCGCCACATCCGGGCCTTCCCCGGCCAGCGAGGCGCGCAGCAGCACATTCGGACTCACCAGCTTCAGATTGACACCGATGCCGGTGAGCGGGGTAAATGTATCATCAATCATTGCCTTCAGCACCTGCGCCTGGTCGCGGCCGGTTCCGATCCATACATCAATGGTCTCGCCGTTCTCCGTGGTATTGCCAATGGTGTTGTAATCCTCGAAGAACGAATGGGTGAAGGACGACACCTCATGCCCGATCTTCCGGAATACGGAAGCATTCGCCTTTGGCAGCTTCACATCCGGCGAAGACAGCAGCAGGTAATCAATTTCCAGCGGCTGCTCCCGTACCTCCAGAATCCAGGAGCCTACGCTGCCCACGTTGATTTTGAACTGCGACAGCCGCTTTTGCACCGTTTCCGGCTTATCGGCCATGTCCGCCAGCTGATAGGCAGTTTTATTCAAGGTTGCGGTTTTATCACTCTTTTCCCCTGTAAGCCGGACCAGCTCTTCCGATACGCCATATAGAATCTGGCTCTGCTCACGGAAGACCGCCGTCATATCCGGGATTTGCTCCTCTAGCCTGTAATCGCGGTACGGATCTGGCACATTGCCTGTAATCATCAGGATTTTGCGGTACATCGCGTTAATGTCCAGCACACTGGCCTCCACCTGGCGCAAGAGCGGTGCAATGGCTCCGAGGCTGACCTCCAGCTGCAATTCGTGTTTTCCTTTGCTTAAATAGAATAAATAAGGCTCCTCATCGTTCCCCAGCCGGTTCATCTGCCAATCCGAGTCATAGTAGAACGGAATCTGCAGCATTTCCCGGAACGGAATCTCTCCGTCAATCCGCATAGAGCGTGTGGAATATATCCCTCTTAGCAGCTCCTGCCGGCCTTTGATGGTGATGTTGTACAGACCGTCCTCCGGCGCTTCCACCTCCCAGGCGATCCATTGGCCCGGTACCCGCCAGTTGTTGCCGCCAATGGTGTTCATTCTGATCTTGGAGACATCGTACGGCTCTGTTGATGGGCTTGAGCGGTCTGTGACCGGATACAGGGTCGGGGAGGATTTGTAGGCCGCCGCTTCCCCCTGCACCTTCACCGCGTGCCCGCTGGTGGCCTTATATCCCTTGGCCTCGTAGCTCTGCTTCACCTCTGCGTAGGCAGCGGGTGCAGCGTAGCTGTGCAGCTTAATATAGTCGATGACCATCGGTTCTCTGCTGGATACCATCGTCAAGGTGTGCCTTCCGGCCGACAGATAGAATTGGTAAGGCTCCTCATAGTAGCCTTCCGTATCTCTCAGCAAAGTCTCCTGCCAGGCCGGGGCCTCAATCTGGCGCGGCCGGAGATCGTTATCCCGGTTATCCTGCTGGATCTCCGGGTTCTCATTGACCCAGATCCGCCCGAAGGACAGATTGCGGGCGCTGGTGAACGGCAGCTTGCCGTCAATCAGCAGCTCACGTTCAATCGCCGAGCTTTTGCCCTTCACCGGATAATACCGGACAGAGATGTGGTACAGCCCGGACTTCGGCACATCCAGCTGCCACTCCACCGAACCGCTCTCCTCCGTTCTGACGTATCTTCCCGTCTCACCGCCAAGCTCCGTCAGCACCTCCGGGCTCATCCCCTCGGCCCCGGTATAATCGGCTCCATTCAGCATAATTTCTTCACGGGGCTGCTCCTCGCCCTCGTATTGCTGCAGATAATGCTCATAGCTGCCCTCAGGCGGCTGCCGCATCTCCTGCCCGTTCCCCGTCTCACCTTGTGCCTGGGCAGCAGGCAGCTCTGCACTTGCCGCAGGCAGCGCCATCATGGAGATCAGCATGACGGTTACAAGTGTCCGGTTCATCATCCGCCGGGATAATGATATTCTCACTCAGGTTCCCTCCTCTAGCAGACTTGCAAATTAAGAGTGATACAGGTGCACACGGCTACGCCGCCCTATAAGGGCGGCTGCCGATTCTGCGGACTAACACAGCAGGTATTGCGCAGGACAAGCAGGTATTACGCTTGTTATAAGCTGTCCTGTTCCCTATTTCTTCTCTTTATCCTGCTCACCGCTCAGTACCTTCTTGGCTGCGGCCTGCGCCGTTCCAATGACTTGGGCCACCCCGGTGGACGGTGTAATCTCGCCCTTCAGGAATTTCTCAGTTACCTTATCCAGCTGATCCTTAACGCCAAGACCGCCGTAACGTCCGCCGAAGACCCGCTCCACCTTACCTTCATCATTCATCGCATTGGCGATAGAGGCTTCATCCGGCAAAACATTCTCCATCGACAATCTGCGGTTCTCCTGCCAGCTGTCGAACGGCTGCAGATCCTCCCAGATCTTCACGATGGTATCCGCATCCTTGACCCCTTTGGGAATGGCATAGGCTGCTGTCTGGCCCAGCGGATCGTAGTACTTATCGGCCTGCGGGCCTTTTGGAATATAGACATATCCCCATTCATCCTTCATCTTGCCGAGAATACGCCCCTCGATTTCCCAGAGACCGCCCGGATACATAGCCACCGTTCCTTCTCCAAAATACTTAGCCGGATCTTCCCAGTCATTGCCCTCGTTAGGCTTGAATACCTTATCCTGGGTATAGAGCTTATGAAGGAAGTTAAGCGCTTCCATGGATGCCGGTGAATCAAAGACCGCCTTCTGGGTAGCTTCGTCATAGATTTTGCCGCCGTTGCTGGCGATCAATAGCTCTGAGATTACATAATGGGCTCCGGCCAGACCGTACTGGTCCATCTTCCCGTCCCCGTTCTTGTCAATCGTCAGCTTCTTCGCCGCATCAAGCATCGTATTCCAGTTCCAGTTATCCTCATCCATCAGCTGCTGCGGGTCCTTCAGGCCTGCTTCCTTGAAAATACGCTTGTTGTAGAACACGCCGCTGTCGTTCGGGCTGTACCAGCTCTCCAGGCCATAGACCTTGTCGCCGCCGAAACGCATGGAATCAATCACGCTCTGATCGATGAGTGAGTCCTTCAAATAATCATCCAGCGGTGTAAGGAAGCCGCCATGCATCAGGCCCCAGATGAAGCCGTCCGGCAGCCGGACAATTTCGGCAAACGGATCGCTTGCCATAACGGAAGAGGACAGCTTCTCGGCGGTGGACCAATACTCTGTATTCAGGTATTTAATCTTGACGTTGTATTTCTCTTCCACCGCTTTGATCCGCTCGCGGGCAAGCTCATCTGCCTCTGAATCCCCGACAGGAGTGGCATCCCACCAGTGGGAAATGCGGATCTCCCGCCCGTTCAGATTGGCAGCCGGTGTTGCCGAAGGCGCTTCCGTTGCCGCTGCTGGCGTTTCACTGGCTGCCGGAGCCTGTGTCGCCTCCGCCGCCGGTGTTGCCGGTGCAGCCGCATTATTCCCGCCGCTGCAACCGGTTACAAGTGTAACTACGGCTGTCAACAGCATGAGCCAAGCCGAGCTTTTCTTCTTTAACTGTTTCACTGTTCGCCACGCTCCCCTAATTTCAGTGATGTTAAACTAATCCAAGCCTGTATGCGTCCGTACACTGCTCCTTCCCCATGTCATATTTATATAGTGGCGTATGCCAGCATATAAGCCCTTAAGATAATCCTCGAAATAATAGGTTACGGCTGCGATTTCTAATACTTTTCAAATTATCAGTAAATTCGAAAACTCCCCTTATTCCATATGTACCGCCAGAGTAACCGCTTACTCAAAACCAAAAAAATAATGAAATGGGTTTCATGAAATCCATTTCATTATAACTTCTGCTTATCCTCTGGTCAATCCTACTTTACACAAATTTCATGCTTCAATCCAAAAACTTTCCAGAATACAGGCCCCCTCATGCTGAGGCACTCCACATACGCCTGGAAAGTTCTTGACCGCCCCTGGATGAACATACTTGAATGCTTGCGCGGCAGACTTGTCTGGTAAGCAGCTTCCGGCGGGAGATATTGCGGGCTATTCTGAGAGCTATTCTGCAGAATTTTTCGGGCGTCCCGTGCTGTCGCGTACCACCAGCTTTGGCTGGAGCACCGTCCGTTTCTTGGGATTCCTGCCGCAGATCAGCTCATGAAGCATCTCTACAGACAGCTCCCCCAGCTGGTTGGTGTTCTGCGAAACCGTGGTCAGCTCCGGAATAACCGCTCTGGACAAGGGCGAATCGTCGAACCCGACGATCGACAGATCCTCCGGTATCTTCAGCCCATGCTGGGTGGCAGACTTCAACGCCCCGATAGCTGTAAAATCATTCACACATAGCACCGCTGTCGGCCGGTCCTCCTGCTCCAGCATCCGGTCCATCAATGCCCGCCCGCCCTCGATCGAGAAGTCGTGGAACATGACCCAATCCTTGCGCAGCGTAAGCCCCTGTTCTTTCAGCTTCATCCTCACCGACTTCAGCTTCACTTGGGTTGTGGAGGTCTCCTCCATTCCCCCGAGGAACCCGATTCTCCGGTGCCCCAGGTCCAGCAGATGCTGGGTAGCCAGTGCGGCCCCTTCCTCTTCATTGGTATATATGCGGTGCAGGCCGCTCCGGGGCAGATTGCCGTTGACCAGCACGATCGGCACATGCTTCGACAGCTCCACGACCTCCTGCGACAACGCCGGCGGGCACTGGTCCAGGTTAATTCTGCCGCCCAGGAAAATAATCCCGTCCACTCTTTTCTCTCGAAGAATGCTAAGGTACTCCGACTCGCGGCTATGCTCACCCGCCGTATCGCAGAGGAAGAAGGTATAATGCTTCTCTCTGGCTACATTCTCGGCTCCCCAGAAGACTTCCGGGAAAAAGGGGTTGGTGATGTCAGGCAAAATCATGGCGATCGTGCCGGTCTCCTTCTTGAGCAGACTGCGGGCAAGCGCGTTCGGCTGAAACTGGTGCTTCTCAATCACAGCCATGATGATCTCCCGGGTGCTCTCCTTGACCGGAGCTGTATTGTTGAGGACACGGGAGACTGTGGCTACGGACACCTGGGCCTCCTTAGCGATATCATATATGGTAATCGTCTTCATCCTTTACCTCCTTAGTCTCGCGTTCCTGGATTATGGCTTTTGGCAACTTATATCCGGGGCGGATGGGTGCGGGGATTGGGGTGGGGCGGGAGTTGGGGCGGAGCAGGTGTTGCGGCATGGGGCAGGGCGCGGTTAGGGTTGGTAGGGCGCGAGGGAATGGCTCGGCGAATTCAGGGGTATTTGTGCTCCTCATTTTGCTCAACCGCCCGCTTTTGGCGAATTCAGGGGTATTTGTGCTCCTCATTTTGCTCAACCGCCCGCTTTTGGCGAATTCAGGGGTATTTGTGCTCCTCATTTTGCCCAACCGCCCGCTTTTGGCGAATTCAGGGGTATTTGTGCTCCTCATTTTGCTCAACCGCCCGCTTTTGGCGAATTCAGGGGTATTTGTGCTCCTCATTTACGCCTGCTGCCTACTTTGGATACTTTTAATAAGATTCATCCCTTTGATTTCACCGTGCGGCTTCACTTTCGGCACATTCAATGGGATTTATCCCTCTGATTTCACCGCGCGGTCCACTTTCGGCACATTCAATGGGATTTATCCCTCTGATTGCGCCGTACGGCTCCACTTTCGGCACATTTAATGGGATTTATCCCTTTGATTTCAACGTGCGGCGGCTCACTTCCGTTAGTGGTGCACATATACTATACTTTCGGCTGTTGAGGTCAGGTAATATATAGTTCCAGTTTGTCCACATCCGATAGCCACACATTTGCTCAACAGCACACGGAAGCGGAGGCACTCTCTTTAGAAGGACGGCAGCCGTTGCAGCGTTGGTGAGAAGATAAGAGAAGCACTCCCGTCTAGCACTAAACATACTAATCTTTACACTGCAACCGGCAGCAGTGATACTCATATCTCGGTGGAGTGTATCGCTCAGCGGGTAACAGCATCACAGCTGTGGCTTAGAGCCTACGTCTCTTGCTCATCGAAATAGCTGTTCAGCAGCTTGAGGAACACATTCGGAAAGGCATAATTCTTCATGTCCTCGCGGCTGATCCAGCGCTGCGCTCCGCTGTCTGCCGCATCGGCTGCGGCATCCCCGCTGTCGAACAGCGCCAGCGGTGCGTCTTCCGCTGGCTGTATCCCCAGCGCCGCAGCCACGCGCTCCGCATGTGCCGCTTCAGCGTCCGCGTCCAGCGGGCTGTCGCCGCGCTCCGCAGGCGCCGCCCCATACATGGCGCGGCCCTCCGCTGCCAGCGGCAGCGCCGCCTCTTCCCTGCAGCGGTACACCTGCAGGGTCCACACAATATGGCTGAATGTATGCTCCGCAGCCATCCAGTGCCCCTCAGGCCGGGCGTGAATCCCGGCCTGGCTCATGGACCGGCGCAGCCGGTCCAGCGCTGCCGCTTCCGGCAGCAGCGCACCGCGCGCGCCGCCAGCCTCAGCAGGCGGCGCAGGCCAGTGCGGCAGCTCCCCC
>NZ_ASPS01000075.1:0-31925 GCF_000517865.1 Paenibacillus sp. FSL R7-269 | reverse complement strand
ATCAGCAATTGAGCTTTGCTAAGAAGTTCAAGGTTGTAGAAATTCAGCCAAACGATAATTACACACTCATGCGCTACAAAAAGGTGATATGACCTCACACTAAGTCATAGACTGCAATGGCTATGGGTTAATGGAAAAATATAGAATATGGGGGTTGTGTACGAATCATGTCAGAGAACAAAGAGTTCTATAAAAGTGTGTATAAAATCGCTGTGCCCGTTACGCTTCAAAGCTTGCTGATGGCGCTGCTCAATTTGACGGATCAATTGATGATCGGGCAGCTTGGAGATGTGGCCATTGCCTCGGTGGGGATATCCACCAAAATATATGGGATCATCGCGGTTGTCTTAGCCGGTTTATCGACGGGTGTATCCATTTATGCTGCCCAGTTTTGGGGGAACAAGGATTCCAAAAGTGTCTCCCAAGTGCTGGGTCTCGGGCTGATCGCCGGTTTCACGTTTTCTTTCCTGTTCTCTGCGGCTGTCTTCATGGATTCGCCGCTCTTTTTGAGCCTGTTCACTACAGACGTGAATGTAATAGATAAGGGGTACATTTTCCTTCAGGTCATGTCGATCGGCTTTGTGCCTGTTATGCTCACGATGATGTATTCCGCGATTTTGCGCAGTACGGGCCATGCCAAATGGCCGATGTATGTAAGTTTAATCTCAGTGGGTTTGAATATTATACTGAATTACGTGCTTATATACGGCCATTTCGGCGCTCCTGCGCTTGGTCTGAAGGGCGCGGCCATTGCTACCCTTATTTCCAGGGTCTTAGAATGCTTGTTGATCATTGGTGCCGTGTACCGATATCGTTTACCGGGAGCTGTCGGGTTAAAGAACTTATTCATCATTCCTAAACCGCTCATTCGCAAGTTTTTTGGAACGACCTATCCGCTGCTACTGACTGAATTGATCTGGGTATTGGGTGAAACGGTATATGCGATCATATATAGCCGTATGGGGTCAACGGAAATGACTGCGATGACTATTACCTTCCCGCTGCAGGGTCTTTGCATCGGCTTATTATCGGGACTGGCCAGTGCAGCAGGAGTAATGGTTGGTAACCGTTTGGGTGCGGACGAAACTGAACTTGCACTCGATCACGCGAAAAGGTTCATTCGCCTTGGCATCATTATCTCTCTGATTGTCGGGGTTATTATTGCGGCAGGTTCGAAGCTGTATGTCTCTGCATTCAATATCTCCGAGGATGCTAAACAAATGAGCATGTATATCGTTATCGTGTTTGCTGGATTTCTTTGGGTCAAGGTGTCAAATATGATTATAGCTGGCGGAATTCTAAATAGCGGGGGAGATAGTAAGTTCGTGTTCACCTTGGAATCGACCACAACGTGGCTGATAGGTGTCCCATCCGGGCTGCTGCTGTCCTATATCTGGAACCAGCCTGTCTACCTTGTGTATCTCGTCATCTCCCTGGAGGAGGTTGTCCGCTTTGGCTTCGGATACACCCGGATTTACTCCCGCAAGTGGATAAGAAATCTAGTTCATGATGTGGCTGAAAAGGCCATGTAACAGACGACACTGCAATGCGGTTGACACAAAAGTAATTAGGCGCCATACTATGTGTATGAACAACAACAATAGAAAAATAAATGACATGGAGGCTATTCCCTCCCTTGTACAATCCCAGCGTCAGATTGATCGCTATAACCTGGACATAGACGCACAGGCTATACTCGTCGCATCTAGGCTAATGGCAGCGGGAGCCCAGCTTGGTCAGGCCTCGGAGATTCATTTCTCCAGATTCGGCTTATCAACAGGCCGATATCGTGTATTGGCAGATCTCGAAGATCACGAAGGAGAAGAGTTGCCTTCGCAATTAGCAGAGCATCTAGGCGTTACACGTGCTACAGTGACTGGTCTGATCGACATTCTTGAACGGGATGGCCTAGTATCCAGGCGGTTAAGCTCAGAGGATGGCCGTCAGAAATCGGTTATTTTGACGGAAGAAGGAGCGCAGAAGCTACGTGAAATGGCTCCTGAGCATTTCGCTTGGCTGGAGGCCATGGTGGGCTTACTCAGTATAGACGAGCGCAGCGTATTCCTCGACTTGCTGGGCCGGGTTACACTAGGCATCTCTGCCCTTATGGACGAACCAGGCTCGAAACCAAAATGAAACATCAGTAATGAGTAGAATGGGCTAGTAATGCTAGCCTCTTTTTACTCCTATATAGTTAGGTTCCTAATTATATCTCGCTGAAAGCACTCGACGGAATGATCTCAGAGAAGGAAGGGGTAACGAAATGAACCAGATGAAATACCCGTATCCGCCAGATGATGCTTACGGTATCAAGACGGTGGGTTCCAGAAAAAAGCCCTTTGCACTATGGCGTGAAGTTGTAATGGCCTATGCTGCTCCTGCCATCATGGCAGGTATTGGGGGATTGGTTACTGCTGATAGGGGGCTTCAAATCGGAGCATTGACCACAATTGGCGGTGCATCAGCCTTGATGGCTTTGATGATTGGCCTTATATTGCGCAGCCGGGTGGGTCATATGCGATGGGTCACAGGTGCACCTCACTTGGTTGTGGTAGGAGGGTTCGCAATAGCCGGGTCCTTGTATGGCCTATGCGCGGCATGGGTGACATCTGGTGTACTGGAACTTATGATGCCGGGCCATCACTTGGCCTGGGTCGATCGCGTCTGGATCGATTTCCCGTTGTCTGGATTCATAGCAAGCACGATAGTGACATGGCGGTGGCGTCTTGCCGTTACCACCCATTTGACATCCAAAAGGAGAAGAAAAAAATGATAGTTATTGTGGGAGCAACAGGTACGATAGGCAGTGCGCTGGTGGAACGGTTGGCTGATCTTGGCGTGCCCGTCAGGGCTCTGAGTAGAGAGCCGGAGAAGTTGCGTAAGCAGATCGGAGAAAAGGGCCGATCAGCTATCGAGGTCATATGGGCAGATGCTGCTGACCCCGAATCGCTGCGCCGCGCATGTACAGGTGCCAGCCAGCTCTTCCTCGCCATGTCCAACAGTCCAAGACAAATTGAATTGGAAACTTCAATCATTCAGATTGCAGGCGAATCTGGAATCGAGCACATCGTGAAAATATCCAGCCCTGCCTTTGAGCAGAGCTCTCCAGTAGCAGTGGCGGGCTGGCATCAAGAAATCGAGCAAGTGCTGAGGGGATCAGGTCTCACCCACACCGTGTTGCGCCCTTATGCATTCATGCAAAACCTAATGCGCTTTGCACCAACGATTACAACCCAAAATGTTTTCTTCGGCTCCATGGGCCATTCACCGTGTAACTTCATTGACTGCCGCGATATCGCAGATGTTGCCGCAGAAGCTTTAACTAACCCTGAGGTATCAGGCCAAATATATACGCTTACAGGTTCAGAGATTTTCAGCTATCCTCAGATCGCGGCTCGGCTATCCGCCCTGCTTAATCGGCCAATAAGTTACATCAATATGGAACCCCAAGAACTACTCCGTAATCTTATCGAGCACGGGCATATGCCTCCTTGGCTTGCGAACCACGTTGTGGAGATTCAAACCATGTCCAGGGTGGTTCCAGAAAGTCCAAATGACACGGTGAGGCGCCTGCTCGGCAGAGAGCCGCGTAAGCTGGAAGCCTTTCTGCATGAGAGTGTGGAGAATTACCGGTAGAGAATGTCAATAACACGGGGTTGTGAAATCACACCGTTTTGGCTAACGTATCAACGATGGTTACAAAAAGGGAGATTAGCAGCTACGAACAACTGTTAATCTCCCTTTTGCAACCCTGCTATTCGCTTACTTCTTTCTCCGTCTGCCGAAAAAAATACTGATATTATGAATAAGGATAGCTATGCTGATTAGCACCAATATATAAGAATAATCTGTTTTATCTGCCAGTAAAAGAGACACACCAAACAATGTAAAAGTAATTATAAAACTCAAAGATGTGTTTTGAGGGTTACGGTCTTTTTTGTAGGCTGAGTATATGCTAAAAAACATAAGCCAGGCAATACCAATCACTATAAATATCTTTAAATACATAGGGGATCAAACCTTACTAGTGAATTTTAAAGTTGGGTGATGTAAATGTACGACTTTTGCATATCCATCTTTGCAGTATTAAATTCATTAATAGTTACACCTGCAAGAACTGCCAGGCCTCCTCCCGCAATAAGCCATCCTGCAGAAGACCAGACAAATTCGCTCCCGCAAACCCTGATGATCCAGCTTTGGCTAACATTAGTTCAGAGTACACGTTAAGACTTTGTCTCCAAATGCTTTAATATCCTCCAAGTAGTCGTACCCTGGTGGATTTGGACCTGCTTGATTGTACATTCTAACCGCGACTAGCCGATGTTCAGGAATAACCAAACAGGCAAGATTGGCTTCCCCCCCTTGGTCATCAGCATATTCTTCATTTAACCATACTAAATTGTCATCGCTATTCTTACACCAACCTGTCTCAATGAAATTGCAGGGTTTGAAAACATATTGTTGCATAACCTCTGACAGGGGTGCCTCAAATAACTTCCGTATTATTCTAATCAGCATATTGATCCCTATATTGTTATAATTCCAACCCGTTCCTGGCGGGAAAAGAAGTGTTCATATGGATCGGCTGTCGACAGAAGAGATACAAGATCAACAGGAGTTACTGGAGGCGATCACTCTTTATGTTAATAAGTTGGACCTAATGGTTAAAAAAAGCTCGTAAACCTTACTCTCTCTGTATGATTTGAATATAGAACCTCAATATACGTAGAGAGGTTAATCCCATTGGACTTTTTTCAAAGGTAAATTAGCTGATCAAATTTTTTCACTTAATCATTGATTGAAATACCTGCGGCTTTAAAATGTCCTTGAGTTAGAATTTTACCAAATTGAGAAGCGAGTTCCTTTGGGGTATAGGAAAAATCATTTTTAACCCACCACACCACAATACCCATAAAAGTAGATGCGATATATTGGAGTAATAATTCCTTTGAAATCTTCAATGGGGCATCATTCAAGCCGTCCTCCACTGTGTTTTTTATAATTTCCTCCATTTTTGACTGAAAACCATAAATTCTATTCTCATCCACTAACAATGCTTTGTAAAAGGGGATATTGTCCTGGATTTTCTCCAGGATGGTTTGCATTAGTTGTTCAAGCATAGAACCGCTTAACGGAGTTTTGCTGCTTGAGCATTGCTTGAGTGTACTCTTTAGTTCTTCGATTAACTCGTCCATAGATGCATTTAACAAATCGGGTTTGTTCTGATAATGAAGGTAAAAGGTATTCCGGTTAATCATCGCTTTATCGGCAATGTCTTGAATCGTAATTCCTTCGTATCCCTTTTCCATAAGAAGCTCTATAAACGCTTTTTTGATTGAATGTTTGGAGCGAATGATACGCAAATCGGTTTTTTTGTTCATTAGAACTCATTCCCTTAATTTTTTTGTGAGATATACGACATTTGAGCTGAAATTGCATGTTATCTCTCAAAATCAGAAATATTAAATATTGAATGCTGACCTTTTATTAATCATAATAAACACAAGACAAATATACAACACATTGACCATTATTTATCTTATTGACCATTAATTCTAATTGAAAGGGAGATATCAAATGAAAACTATAGCTATTGTTGGAGCAGGAGCAGGTTTAGGAATGTCCATTGCGAAGAAATTCGGACAAAACTGCTTTCGCGTAGCTCTTATTGCCCGAAATGAAGATAAGCTGAAACAGCTGGTTATTGAATTAGAACAATTGGGAATTGAAGCGGCTCCATTTCAAGCGGACATATTAAATAAAGAAGAAATTGAGAGAGCCTTTGCCGCTGTTAAAGAGAAATACGGATTTATTGATGTTCTTGAATACAGTCCAACGCCGGGCTTCAACACCGTAGCGCCAACATTAGATGTAACCGAAGAAAATGCGTTATACCAATTTCAATTTAATGTTTTAGGTGCGTTATCGAGTGTTCGGCAAGTGCTGCCGGAAATGCTGGCTAAGCAAAGCGGTGCCTTATTATTTACTACTGGAGGCGCTGCAATCCACCCGGTACCGACGATGGGTAATGTCGGAATTGCAGTTTCGGGGCTTCGTAATTATATCTTTAATTTGAACAGCGAATTAGCGGACAAAGGTGTGTATGCGGGTCACCTTTCGATCGGAATCTGGATGCAGCCGAACTCAGGAGTTCAAGACAAAATCGCTGATATTTGGTACGACATGTACACCAAAAGAGACAGAGTAGAAGAATTTATAACTGAAGACCGGGTGTGAATATGAATATCACCATTTTTGGTGCAAGTGGTGCAATCGGACAGCTGGTAACACGATTAGCTCTAGATCACGGAGATTTTGTTAAGGCATATGTTAGAAACTCCCACAAAATTAGCCTCAAACATCCCAATTTGAGCTTTGTACAAGGGGAACTATCGAATGCTACAACCATTGAGCAGGCTGTTGCTAAATCAGATGTCGTAATCAGCACACTAGGACCAGCATCCGATATGTCACGAAAGCTTAAAGGGACGCCGATTGCAGACGGACATGAGCTGATGATTAGGGCTATGAAGAAGCATAACAAAACAAGGTTAATTACACTTGCGACGCCGGCTTTGCAATCAGATGACGATAAGAAAAACATGTCGACGATACTTCCAGGTGTGATGGCCAAAGTTTTCCTTCCAAACGGTTATGCAGAGATGAAGAAAATGGAAGGAATTATTAAACAATCGAACCTTGATTGGACAGTTGTCCGAATTATTAACCCCAATGTTAAACACAAAGGGCAATCCTATGACTATTCATTCGGAGATCAATCGGCTAAATTATCGGTTTCCAGGGAAAATGTTGCTAATATCATGTACGCTGCCACCCGTGACAACCATATGATTAGAAAAATGCCTATCGTCTACAACAAATAAGCTCCAAAAAGGAGGCTTGGAAATGAAAATCGAGATATGGTCGGATTATGTTTGTCCATTCTGTTATATTGGTAAACGGCGGTTAGAATCTGCACTGGAGCAATTCGCTCATCAGAATGAAGTGGTGATTGAATTTAGAAGCTTTGAACTTAATCCGCAAGCATCATTGTACTCTGGCAAAAATATGCATCAAATGGCCTCTGAGAAACATGGTGTGAGTATCGAGCAAGCGAAAGAGGCAAATGCTAAGCTTGGGCAACAAGCGGCGATGATGGGTCTGGTGTATAATTTCGACGGAATGAAGCCTACCAATACGTTTGATGCTCATCGTCTAACCCAATATGCCAAATCGGTTGGTAAAGATAAGGAATTATCCGAGAAGCTGTTCTATTCGTATTACACGGAAGCCAAGCTGATTAGCGATCATGATACATTAGCAGATATTGCAGAATCCGTTGGAATGAACAGGGACGAGACAAAGGCAGTTCTTCAGGACCCATCCAAATATGCTAACGAAGTGCGTTCAGATGAAGCCACAGCCAAACAGTTAGGAATAACAGGAGCCCCTTTCTTTGTCATTGACAGAAAATATGCAGTTTCCGGCGCACAGCCCGTTGAGATATTCTTAAGCGCCCTTAACCAGGCAGCTCAATAAATAAGCCCCGCAAGAATCATGCACAAGCCACTCGCTTGTGCTTTTTGCCGTAGCTTAAGTTGCAGCTCTTATTTTATGATTAATGGTGCTGAATTTGAGCGGTTATTGAAGCAGGAGGTAAAGATAATCTATGACTGAATTATTAGCGCCAGCAGGCAGTATGGAAGCTTTGAAAGCTGCAATATCCAATGGTTGTGATGCAGTATACTTAGGCATGCAAAAATTTGGTGCACGCGCATACTCCTCTAATTTTGACTTGGAAACGTTAAATGAGGCTGTTACGTATGCGCACCTGAGGGACGTTAAAATCTATATTGCCATGAATACCATCGTGTTCGAGAACGAAGTGGAAGAGATGAAAGAGCAGATCCGCGAATTAAATGAAATCGGTGTGGATGGTATTATCGTCCAGGACCTGACGGCTTTCGATTATATTGTTAAAAACTTTACTGATCTGGAAGCACATTGTTCCACTCAGATGGGAATTGACGATGTAGACGGAACCTTATTATTCAAAGAACTTGGTGCGAAAAGAGTGGTTCTGTCCCGTGAGGTTAAGATTGAAACAGTCAAAGAGATCAAAAGAGTAGCTGACATTCCTTTAGAGATTTTCGTTCACGGTGCGTTATGTGTATCTTATTCGGGAAACTGTCTAATGTCAGGATTAAGCGGATTTCGGTGCGCAAATCGCGGAAGATGTGTGGGTTCCTGCCGTAAGGAATACGATCTGATTGATCAGACAACAAGTACATCTTTAGGCAAAAGCTATATTTTATCCACTAAGGACTTGAACACAATCGATTATATCGAGGATTTAAAAGAAATCGATTCTTTAAAAATAGAAGGCCGGATGAAAGTACCTACATATGTGGCTAATGTGGTATCCAAATATCGTATGGCCTTAGATCATAAAATCACCGAAGCAGACAAAGAAAATCTGAAAAAAACATTCAATCGGACCTTTACCAAAGGATATTTGTTCCACGAGGACCGGAGGAATATTACAAACATCGCAAGACCTAATCACTTTGGTTATGAGATTGGAACCATTAGCAGGATTGAGAAGGACAGGTATGAACTCACACTTACACGTACCTTAAATCAAAATGATACCATTCGGATAAGCCATAATAATGAAGATGTTAATTTAACGGTTGCCAAACTGTATGATAAAAATGGCGACTTAATCAACAAAGCAGATGATGTCTGCTATATCCAAATCAAAGAAAAGATGTCTGTGGGAGATGTAGTCTATAAAACGAAGGACTATTTCTACAATAAAGAATTAGAAGCCTCACTGGAAAAAGAATTTAAGCGGTTTGACCTGGATCTCAGCGTATATGCTTATCCAGATTCAAAGCTGTTCATAGAGGCGGAGGGCTTAGGCTTTAAATATTCCTATGAAAGCGAGGAGATACTAGGCGAAGCCATTAATAATCCAACCACCAAGGACCAGGTCATCAAGCAATTCTCCAGATTAAACGATACGATATTCGAGCTTCATCGGGTCGATTATGAGGAAGGCAATGCGTTTATTCCAGCCAAGCTGTTAAATGCAGCAAGAAGAGAAATTGTAATGGGCTTATATGACCTAAAGCTTAACAGCCAGCAGAAAAGAACCAAGGCTGCGAAAGCCAAAGAAAAAATAAGCTTTGCCCCTGTACAACCATACCTCACGGCTTCTGTAACGACTAAGGAACAGTATGATGCTTGCGTGAGCTGTGGAATTACGGAAATCTATTTTGACAATGTGGTTAGAAGAAATCAGAACGATTATCAGGAAAAAGAAGGGCAGCTGCTGATCGGAGGATATGGCGGAATTCATCACTACAGAGACACCAATCCGTTCGTTACGGACTATTCTCTAAACGTTATTAATGCAACTAGCTGCTATGAACTATATAAATTAGGGGCCAAGCGAGTCACTTTATCTTATGAAATGAATAAGGGCCAAATTGAAGATGTAATAAATGCCTATGTTGAAGACAATGACGGCTATCCTGCGCTGGAAATGATTGTGTATGGCAAGGCTCCATTGATGTTCACCAAATATTGTCCGATGAGAAAAATGAATCAATGCAGAGTTTGCAGAACGAAAAGCTATGAGTTAAAAGATGAACAAGCAACGTTCCCTATCCTTTCCCATGAGGATTGTACAGCGACTATTCTTAACGGGAAGACGCTTAATCTGCTAGATGAGCTGCCAGACCTCAAAGGAATCGAGGCGCTCCGGTTAAACTTCACAGTTGAATCTAAAGAGCAGGTTGTGAACGTCATTCATATGGCCTCAGGCAAATTAAATGGCTCAATGAATAATGCTGTCTTCAATCAGGAAACAGACACAAGAGGACATTTTAAAAAAGAGATTGTGTAGGTAGGTTGAAAGACAGTCATTCGAAGAAAAGCTCGCAGGAGCCTATATTTACAGCATATCGACGAGAGGAGCAGGGTAGTGACGCTCCGGTCGGAACGATGCGTGAACGGGCTTCTGCGGGTTTATTTGTTCTGGCGATTATTTAGTATATACTATGTCTTCCTTCGTAAGTCCTTGGTATAGGGTAAGTTTCTCTGCGGCGAGAGAAATCATATAATCAATTTCTTGTCGCTTGGATTCCAGTTCCATCAGATGCTGCTCAAGGATTTCAATCCGCTTTTTTAAAGTAGGACTATAGGTAGAAGGCTTCTCCCCTTGTTGAATTTTATCCATGACACAGCCCTCACGAGTAAATTCTGTAATCTCCTCAAGCGATAAACCCAATTTTTTAAGTTTATTTAGACATTGAATATAGGAAACCTCGCTTTCTTGGTAGACACGTGCCCCTCCATTACTGCGCATGGGTTCATGTAGTACCCCGATTTTTTCATAATAACGGATTGTATAAGGAGTTAGTCCTGTTTGTTCTGACACTTGACTGATGGTGAGCATCGGATTTCTGTTCCTCCTTTATGAAAGCTGATATTGAAAGATATTATACAGCCTTTAGTTAGCTCAAAGCCAATGTGTACATTCGCCCCAGCCTTGTACTGAATAAACTCTTGACTTCCAGTTGACTCTAACTTGTAAGTTAACGTTACTCATTCGAATACAGGAACAAACACTAAAGGGGTGTCATAATGAACAACGAATATTTCACGATTCAACAAGCATCGGAGGGGGTCTGGGGGGCTATTTCGGTTCCCGGCAGCGGTTCTCTGGGGAATGCAGCAATTATTGATCTTGGGGATTTAACCGTGGTAGTGGATACCACCAATCTGCCGCATTCTGCTGCTTTGTTACGTCATACTGCTGAACAATTAACGAACAAACCGGTCAAATACGTAGTGAATACACATTTCCATGGAGATCATGTCAACGGCAATCAGGAATTTATGAGCAGCGAATTGATATCTACTGTGTGGACAAGAGATTTGCTTGCTGATATGGGTGAAGTGAATATAGATGTCATGCAACAAAACATTCGCAAGTTAATAACTAGCCTACAGCATGAACGTTCACAGCACAGAGATCCTCATATGCTCATTGAAATCGATTATGATCTTTCTGTTCAGCATGCGCTGTATGATACGATCCCTTCCCTTCGCAGGGTGGTCCCCACGATAACCTTTGACGATAAACTCGTGATTCGGGGAACAAAGCGAACCATCGAAGTGTTGTCTTACGGAGGCGGTCATTCTTTAAGTGATGCCGTGGTGTACGTTCCAGAGGAGCGAACTTTGATTGCAGGTGATTTGGTATTGACTAAGACCATTCCGGTCATCCCCTACGGTAATCCGTACGCCTGGATACGCATCCTTAAACGCATGCAACAAGATCTCAAGACCGATACTGTCGTTCCGGGTCACGGAGATATCTCTAATTCAGATCGAATCGCAGATGTCATACGCTTTTTGGAGAAAATGATCGCTTATGTTGCTGGAGCTGTAAAAAGCGGACAATCAGAGTCTTACTGGCTGGAGCAAGGTATATTAAAAGGGTATGAGGATTGGCATCTGCCCCAGTATTTCAGATGGAACTTTCGCTGGCTCTTTAACAGTATGCTTGTTCAAAACAATAGATGAGACAACCGGCAACCTTACAATACCAAGTTTAGAGTATATGGTTTGGTCCTGACCAACAAGGTTATTCTCTATTTATATAGTATATTAATTGAGTGAACACAGGGAGGATACCGGGATGAGAATGCCAAGCGACAGCGAACTGACATTGCTATTCGAAGGAGAGGGGCAACAGCTTGAGCAATTTACTTTTGCGTACAGCGTCATTGTATGGAGAAAACATTTTAATCATTAGTCCAAAGTACACGATAAGACTTTGTCTCCAAATGTCTTAATATCCTCCAAGTAGTCGTGGAATTCATTAAATGTTCTAAAATCAATCATAAGGATGACCTTCAGATGAAAATATTATTAGTTGAAGATGATAAGACGATCGCGTCGGGACTGGAATATTCGCTGCAGCAAGAGGGTTATTGGACTGTTCTCTGCCATAATGCCGCTTCAGCCCGAAAGGTGCTCGCCAAAGACATCGATCAGTTCACTTTGTGCCTGTTCGATTTACAGCTTCCAGACGGAACTGGCTATGAATTATGCAAGATGGTGAAGGAACGGCGGGATATTCCGGTCATTTTCTTAACGGTGATTGATGATGAGGTCAATGTCGTTATGGGGCTCGATATGGGAGCCGATGATTACATTACCAAACCTTTTCGGGTTCGCGAGCTTCTCTCCAGGATCAAATCCGTCTTGCGAAGATACCAGAAGCTGTCCCACGCCGGAACAGTCATCGACATTGACAATGTGCGCATCCATACGCTGGAAGGCAAAGTATATAAAAACGGTGACGAAATTTCGCTAACCGCCTTGGAATACCGCTTACTGCTGATCTTTGGCAACCACGTTGGACAGGTCCTCACCAGGAATCAGCTCTTGGAGCAAATCTGGGACGTGGCCGGCGACTTCGTGAATGACAACACGTTAACGGTCTATATCAAAAGGCTAAGGGAAAAGCTGGAGGATAATCCGGAGCAGCCGGCTCTGATCAAAACGGTACGCGGTTTAGGCTATAAGGTTGGTGATTAGATGCTGCGCAATCGGGAAAATCTACTATTATTGCTCGTCATGGGCTCGATCAGCTTATCGGCGATCGTCATTGCTGCTTTCATTTCGTCTATCGCCGCAGCCCTGGTTATTACTGTATCCGTGCTGCTTACCGGCACAGCTGTATTATTCACAAAACGGAGATATTACGAGCTAGAGAAGCTGTCCGTCTATTTGCGGGAAATTAGCAGCGGCCAGACCTCCCTTGACCCTCGCGATAATCAAGAAGGTGAGCTTAGCATCTTAAAGAATGATATTTACAAGGTGACACGCATGCTCTCCGAGCATCGTTCGCTATTGCAGCAGGATAAGCTTCAACTGACCGATGCCATCTCCGATATTTCACATCAACTCAAAACACCGATCACCTCTATGACAGTCATGGCAGATCTGTTAAGCGCCCCTGATCTGCCTCCACTCAAGAGAACGGAGTTCACCCATCATATCCGCATTCAGCTTGAACGGATCGATTGGCTTGTTTCATCCTTATTAAAGCTAGCGAAAATGGATGCGGGAACGATCCCGTTCAAAAAAGTTCGAATACACATGAAAACCCTAATCCAAAAGGCACTGGAGCCGGTTATGATTCCGATGGATATTAAGGGACAGACCGTTTCCATCACAGGGGATGACAACGTCTCATTTGACGGCGATTTCCATTGGACTGCTGAAGCGGTCATCAATATTTTGAAAAATGGAGTGGAGCATACACCTGAGGGCGGTGCGATTACCATCACTTTTTCCGACAACGTGCTATTTACGGAAATTGTTATTACTGACAACGGAGAGGGCATTCCGAAAGAGGATTTGCCTTATATATTCAAACGTTTTTATAAAGGAAAGAATGCTAATGAAGGAAGCATCGGTATAGGGCTAGCGATGGCTCACAGCATCATTGCAAGCCAGAACGGCGTGATTGATGTAACGAGCGACAGCGGGACCGGTACAGAGTTTCGGATCAAATTTTATAAGCATGTCATTTAACAGCACTCCGTAAGTGACTGAACTGTCACCTCCAAAGTCACTGTAAAGTCATTTTAGACAGATAAAATGATATTCATCAGATGAACGATGGAGGTACAACCATGCAAATGCAAATGAAGCAGCAGCGCAAGATTACTTTTTTTATCACGATAAGCTACACCCTTGTTATTCTTTATTTTATGTTTTTTGCTTTCGGCAGAGGGGATACTGTAGATCTAACCAGTCAGTACACCTTTATTTTTTTGCCGGACGATTTTTTTAGGGTGCCGGGTCTTTCCGATCTTCTACATCCGACCGTTATGGACTTGGTAGGTATTGGAAACTTTGCGGCCTTCATACCTTTTGGCATACTGTTTCCGTTGTTATACCGCACCAGCTTTGTTCGCTTCATGACAGGGTTTATCCTATCCATTCTTGTGCTGGAGACCATCCAGGCACTAACATTCCTCGGCAGCTTTGACACGAACGACGTCATAAAGAACTCATTGGGCGCTGCTATTGGATTCGGGGCGTACAAGATTGGCTTCCGCACAAAAAACTACTGGAGAAATATCACTGTTACGGGAATTGCCGGTACTGTCTTAATGCTCGGCGTGTGGGGGACCTTAGGAGTAGTTGATCAAGTGTTCACCAAAGAGCTGGCCCCTTTTGTAGCGATCAACGAATGGAAAGATAGTACCGGAAATCGATTAACTGGAATCAAACAGGACCGTCTTAAGATTGGCGGTCAAGACGTGACACCCCAATATAATGTGTATAGCATCGAAGGTAAAAAGAAGGAAACATATACGTATTCGCTAGACAATAAGGGAGAACTGTATCTTAGCTTGAATTATGGAATTCCTGATCATAAGGATTATCAGGGCAGCCTTAAGGTTACTGTTGACGGGCATGAGCTCCTGTCTGTATCTGCAGAAGATCAGCTCCATGAGCCGGATAATAGGATCCTTCATCTCACCCGGGCTAATGAGCTTAAGATAACCATTGAGGGGAATGAAACCCTTTGGGATGTTGGATATAGAGAGATGGTATATTCTTGGAATTGAGCATCTAAGGAAGGAGGGATGGCAATGGAGATTTTAACCATTGAAAAATTGTCCAAAATATACGGCACAGGCGAATCGGCGGTGAAGGCGCTTGATGATGTTTCCTTTTCGGTCCAAAAAGGTGAATTCGTTGCCATTATCGGACCTTCCGGATCGGGGAAATCGACACTCCTTCATATGCTGGGCGGTGTGGATCGACCGACTGGCGGGAAAGTGTATGTTGAGGATACAGATATATATACCTTGGACGAAACGCAGCTGGCCATCTTCAGACGCAGGCAAATCGGGCTGATCTACCAGTTTTTCAATCTGATTCCCGTCCTGACGGTGGAAGAGAATATTACGCTGCCGCTCTTGCTGGATCAACAAAAGGTAGATCAAAAGCAATTGGCTGATCTTGTGAATACGTTGAATTTGCAGCATCGGTTAAACCATCTGCCGAATCAGCTATCCGGTGGACAGCAGCAGCGTGTCTCGATTGGCAGGGCGATCATCGGCAATCCTGCGATCATGCTGGCCGACGAACCCACCGGGAATCTGGACAGCAGGAATAGCAGCGAGATCGTCGTTTTATTGAAAATGTTGAATAAGACCTATCATCAGACACTGATCGTAATCACGCATGACGAACGGATTGCTCTGCAAGCCGATAGAATCATTTCGATTGAAGATGGGAGGATTGCCAAAAACGAGGTGATCAGGCGATGAATATTGTCAATACATTAACCATCCGGCATCTGAAGCAGAACAAGAGACGGACACTTGTGACTATTTATGGCGTAATTATATCGGTATCCATGATGACCGCTGTCATTACGCTTATTTTTTCCTTTGCGGATTTAATGATCAGACAAACCATCACAGATACAGGGGAGTGGCATGTTCAGTATCAAGATATAACCAAGAAACAGCTTGCGGCGATACAGGGCGATGATGCCACCAAAACGGTTGCCATCACAAGAGACCTTGGGTATGCCCCATTAGAAGGGGGACAAAATTCCAATAAGCCGTACTTGTTCATTAAGGAATATGATATGCAAGGGTTCACACAATTTCAGATTGAAATAAGCAAGGGACGTCTTCCGCACACGGACAAGGAGGTTGTGATCTCCGAGTCTGTTGCAACAAATGGCAAAGTGAAGTACGAAATCGGCGACCGTCTAACGCTTCGCGTCGGCGACCGATTTGAACAAGGGGGCGATCATCCCCTGGATCAGACGGAACCGCTGCGCAGGAAAGACGGCACATTGACCGAGACATTACAGCATAGCATAATTAGGGATTATACGGTGGTAGGCTTCATAAAACGTCCGGTGTCGGAAACGGCTTGGGCCCCGGCTTATACGATCATTAGCTATGTCGATGATCAAATCATCGGGGGGGACGATCGGGTCGATGCGTCGGTGGTCTTGCAGCAGGTCAATCCGTTCTTGTTCGCACATGCGGAGAAGCTGGCTGAGAAAAACCAAATGGACACTGTCCAATATAATAACGATTTGCTTCGTTATTATGGCTTGTCCAGCAGCGGAGCCTCATCCAGCATGATGTTCTCATTATCGGCAATCATTATAGGGACCATTATCATTGGCTCGGTTGGACTCATCTATAACGCTTTTGCGATATCCGTCTCGGAACGTTCCCGCCATTTAGGGATGCTCGCGAGCGTGGGGGCGACGAAAAGGCAGAAGCGAAATTCCGTATTTTTTGAAGGTATCGTCATTGGTTTGATCAGCATTCCCATTGGCATCTTATGCGGTCTTGCCGGAATCGGAATCACCTTTTCGTTCATGAACACAATGATTGAAGAGGCATTATGGACTAGTGAAAAGCTGAGGCTTATCGTCACGCCGTTATTGCTCTTGATTACTTGTCTTGTTTCGATGCTGACGATTTTCGTTTCGGTGTATCTCCCGGCGGTTAAAGCATCCAGGGTATCTCCCATGGATGCGATTCGCCAAACCACTGACGTAAAGCTTACGGCCAAAGCAGTGAAGACGTCGAAGATCATTCGTAAGCTCTTCGGAATCGAAGCAGAAATCGGGCTGAAAAACTTAAAAAGGAACAAACGAAGATATCATGTTATTCTTTTTTCGCTTGTCATCAGCATCGTTTTGTTTTTGACGATATCGTTTTTCACGACTGGCATGACACAATCTCTGGCATTGTCGCTGGAAGGCATCAATTACGATATTGAAGTGTCGTCCAGTAATGGCGAAAGACTAGATGACCGGTTGATGCAATCGCTTGTATCTCTGGATGGCGTCACGGAATACAGCGTCAGTCATGAGTTAGTCGCGAACGCTTGGGTCGATGCAGCAAGTATCGCCGACGAGTTGCAAGAGAAGGTTAAGCAGGATAAGAGTATGCTGCAAGACGGGAAATACCCTTACGAAATTAAGCTCTATGCACTGAATGATTCGAGCCTGCAAGCCTATGCCAGAGCGGCTCACGCAGATTACGAACAGCTTACGGATCTGGATCATCCCGCCGCAATCGTGATGGATACGATTCATTACAAAGATATAGATACGGGGAAATATATTCAGACGAAGTCCATCTATGCGAATATCGGACAACCTATCGAGCTAACGAGTTTTATTAAAGCGAGCGGGGAAGAAACGAAGACAAATCAAGTGATAATTGCCGCATTGACGGATAAGGCACCGATGGGGATGAGCCCGGTAGGCGTAGGCGGGTTAAATATGATCGTGTCGGAACGCGTCATGAAGCGGCTGGCAGACGGCGAGGAGCTGGCTAACGCTTCGATGTACCTCCATTTGAAAAGCACGGAACCGGTGAAAACGCAGCAGGAAATTGAAGCGATGAATGAGACCCATCTGAATGTCTACAATGTATATCAATCCAGAATAAGAGAAGAACAACAGATTCTGCTGATGAACGTCTTTTCTTACGGTTTTATCGTATTAATCTCTGCGATTTCCGTTGCGAACATCTTTAATACGATCTCAACAGGGCTGGCTCTTCGCAAACGGGAATTTGCGATGCTGAAATCCGTAGGCGCGACGCCAAAGGGGTTTGTAAAAATGCTGAACTATGAGAGTGTTTTTTATGGGGTCAAGTCGCTCTTGTATGGGCTTCCTGTCAGTTTCGCCGTGATGGTTCTGATCTATAAAGCATTTGCGAACAAATTCAGCTATGGGTTCACCCTGCCCTGGATGAGCATTCTGTCTGTCATTGTGTGTGTATTTGTCATTGTCAGCTCTGCGGTTGTTTATTCCGGAGCTAAAATAAAAAAGGAGAATATTATTGATGCATTAAAGCAAGAGAATATATGATTTACTTGGTATTGCCTTCTACGACGAACATATTCAGCTAGAATTAAAATACCCATCGATGATGGAGCGTAATTCCATTTGACACCCACCCCCAACCAATGCTATTTTTACTCTAGAATATCAAAGGCAATGTAACCTTAGGGTTCAACCTCGCTGAGAAGTGTGGGTTGGGCCTCTTTTGCATTCCGATATAGGGAGGAATATTAGCATGCTGCGGACAGAGTTACTTTTACAAAGACTGGATGAGATTGGGGGGACGCTCGGACGTAAGGGAGGGGCGCTTCTGCTGCTGGGTGTGGGATCGGTGGGGGTGGAGCTGGAGCGGATGGATGAGTATTCGGATTTGGATTTTTTTGTTATTGTGGAAGCAGGACAGAAAAAGAGGTATATTGACCGTCTGGATTGGCTGGAGGATACGTACCCGCTTGCTTATGCTTTTAAAAACTCTGATGTGGGCTGCAAAATCTTGTTTGACGATGGAATTTACGGCGAATACGCGATATTTGAGGAGCGGGAGCTGACCGACGTGTCTTATACGGAGGGCCGGGTGGTGTGGAAGGCTCCGCTGTACAGCAACACGGCTATAGCCAAACCGCGCAGACCGCTGCCGAGTCAAAAGTGTGATTCCTTAGACTTTCCGTTGAACGAAGCGCTAACCAATCTGTACGTGGGGCTGGGCCGTTATGCCAGGGGAGAGCGCCTGTCTGCGGCACGGTTTATTCAGGGCCACGCGATCGACCGGATTTTGTCAGTGCTTCATCTGCTGGAGCCGGAGGTGAATTACTTCCCTGATCCCTTCGGAAATGAGCGCCGTTTAGAGAAGCGGTACCCCGGTTTTGCCGACAAGCTTGCCGGTATGCTGCAGGGATATGATCGTGTACCCGAGTCGGCACTATGCATTTTAGAGTTCATTGAAGCCGTCTATCCGGCCAATCCAAGACTAAGCACAGAGATACGAGACCTGGTTCATAAGCTTACTGCCAGATAAGGAGGAACATACAATGTTGCAAAAAGCAGAGCTGGAGCATAATTAGGGGCATGTCTCAAAATGATCCAAGGATAATCGGTTAACCCATCTTCCAATATAGCTAAAAATGGCGTCACAGGTTCTAACCCTGTGATACTATTTGCTGTTCTATTCACTGTAGCTAATGATTAATTCAAAGTACAAGATAAGACTTTGTCTCCAAATGCCTTAATATCCTCCAAGTAGTCGTACCCTGGTGGATTTGGACCTGCTTGATTATACATTCTAACCGCGACTAAAAGAGCAGGTTGTGAATGTCATTCATATGGCCTCAGGCGAATTAAATGGCTCAATGCATCATGCTGTCTTCAATCAGGAAACAGACACAAGAGGACATTTCAATAAAGAGATTGTGTAGATAGGTTGAAAGAAGGCCGTTCGAAGAAAAGCTCGCAGGAGCCTATATTTCCAGCATATCGACGATAGGAGCAGGGTAGTCCCACTCCGGTCGGGACGATGCGTAAACGGGCTTCTGCGGGTAAGGTTACGGTGAACCGAACTATAAATAGTGGTAAAACTTAGACTTTATGACATTTGATAATCAAAGTAGATGGTATCATTCTTGCCTTTGCACTAGAGTACCATTTACTTGAATTACTGGTATCATTATCATCACATTTTGAATCTTCAATTACTTTGTCAATAACAAATCCAGCATTTATAAGCTCGTTAATAAAAGTGCTTACCTTTCGATATTGCATAACTATCGGTGCGCCCCTCCATGAATCATGTTTTTCAAAACCCTCATTTACATAAGAACGCCTAAACCTTAATTGTTCATCCGCGTATTCAACAACACTATGTACAGGATGTTCCCAGCTAAAGACCAAAGTACCGCCTAACTTTAGGCTTCTATGAATATTGCTTAACGTTTTTTGTAAATTTACTGTCCAACCGAGTGCATATATGGAGACGGCTTTATCAAAGTAGCTATCTGGAAGACCCGGAATATCTTCCATCGGTGATTCAATAAAGGTGACAGGAATATCTAGATTTGAAACAACTTCTTTTGCTGTATTTATTTGTGAGCTGGATAGATCTACGCCCCACAACTCTCGTGCTCCACGTTTAGCGAGGTATTCTAAGGTATGCCCACTACCACAACCCACTTCTAAAATAATGCTATCTTCAATTTGTCCGAGTAAATGTAATTCTTCCTCCGTTGGCGCATAATCACCATAGCCAAGAATATCAAACGAGCCTTCGAAAAATTGATCAGCGACTTTATCCCATCCACTTTTGTTTATTTGTATCATTTCTCTTTGTTCTAGCACTCTCGGTCACCTCATTCATAATTTTAAAGTGCATTTTTAAACGCCAACTGGTCTTCTTTGTAATTGTCACCTCCACATAAATGGTAAGGAACAGCAATAATTGTACCAACACATGCCAAATTAAGGAAAATGTAAAAAATAGCGTTTGTTTTTTTGTTAGCATTAAGCCGAATTGGGTCTGCCTAATGACACTCTAGAAGACTGTCCAATCCATCGTTGACCATGAGCAGCAAGCACCGCATGTAAGTTATTCGGATGTGCCGCCAACACTGTGTAACGCGAGCGTCACGATCATTATTCGTCTAATTGATCAATTATTGTCTGCAAAGTAAATGATAAAAGCGTAATACGATTAGCTGAATGTCGGTTCAGTGTATGGAAGTGTTCTTCACTCTCTTAGACCGCAGGAAATAGGGAATCCAGATTGCAGCGTACAGGAGAGAGCGGGATATATCTGTATAAGAGGTATCATCCGCTATGGAATCAGAAATCGATCTCTGCAATTGGCTGGCCATCAGGGTATCTACTGTATTAATTATGATGTTATATACGATGAATGATATACATATGTATTTAAATAATTTCTTATGTTTGAAACCCAGGTAGAAGATGTACAGGATCATCAGGCACTGAATAGTAATTAATGCCGTTTCTATGACAAGAGTAGGGAGCATCAATGCGCTGTAGTAACTGCTATCAGGGTTTGTGAGAAGCCTATAGCTTTCGGTCCCGAAAAACGAAATATTACCATAGATGTTCAGCACACTTCGTATAAGTGAAAAAATAATGCCAAATACAAAAATCCATAACCACCCTCCAATGCCGGAAGGTGCTGAATGATCAGTGATCGGATCTGAAGTTTCCACAAATACTTCGGAAGCTACGGCGGCCTCCGCGGCAGACGTTGGAACTTTTTTGATAAATAGTGGTTTCATTAATGCTCCAATGGCTCCTCCGATTACACTTGCCAAACCTCCAATGATAATTGATATGAAAATGTTAGCATCCACTGTATAAGTTTTATGTAGAATAAAACCTAATGAGAAGAAGAAGATGCCCATTAAACCTTGTACCATTTCATCACCTCATGATATCCGCAGCAAGTGCGGGAATTTTTATATACTATATCGGTATATTCCATCAATTACTTAAATTAACTCTCAATCTTAAAAAACTCCGAAAACCCTTGGATGTAGTGGGTTTCCGGAGTTCTTTTAACAATATAGAAATGCGTTGCAGTAGATCCCTGTTTCAATTTCAGTAATTTAGAATGTTCGCTACTTGGCAATGATGGGAACCCATAATTCCTGCTCAATTTTAGCTCCTGGAGCCAAAAAATTCTCTATACAAGGGAGATTGGCAAGCTCATATCCAGATGTAGGAAGCCATTCAGTATATAAGCGCTGCCAAGCATTGACGTTATCGTTAGGGAAAACTACATATACAGAGGGAGGAAGAATTAGTTCTTCCATATCGTTCGGTATATTTCCGTCATATCTACACCCCATGAGTAAATCAAAGGTATCCTCTTTAATTGCCGCGTCTTTACCAAAGATACCAAGCAACCCTTCAAGTTGGCATTTTGGATTTTCCCAAGACATGTCTATCAGCCTTTGAAGAAATCCATTTGATTGTGCTATGGCCCACAATTGTGGAACCGTATTAAAAGCATCATCAGTTTTTACCGTTTCCCTTTTAACTGCAAAGCGGAGGTTATAATCAATATTTTCAATTCGATACTCCATCTCAGAGACTCCTTTTATGGTAATCTGAAAGGACATGCGTGGATATGCTTTCAACTGTACATTGCTTTCACGAACGGATGCAGGTGTAATGCCATGCAGTTGGCGAAAGGCTCTCGTAAAAGCATCAGGGGAACTATATCCGTATTTCATAGAAATATCAGTAATCTTTGTACTATGTTTCTGTATTTCAAAAGCCGCCTTAGTAAGCCTTCTACGCCGAACATATTCAGCTAGGGTAACATTGGCTAAAGATGAGAACATTCGTGAAAAATGGAACTCGGAGCAGCAAGCAATTTTTGCAATATAAGAATAGTCAATTTCGTTATCAAGGTTACCTTCTATATAATCAATTGCGCTGTTAAATCTGTTTAACCAATCCATATACTCACCTGCCCTTTCACTAATTACTATACAGCAGCTATCATTGAAATACCCTGCAATGCTTGCCTAAGTTTGCAGGAATATGTTATGTATTTGGAAACGATATTGATTAAGCCATAGAGGTGGAAATTATGAGTTTTGGAGAAAAAGATGCAGTACCCTTTGAACTCCTTAAGCTTGTTGGAGATGACGAGGCTTCATTGATTTGGGTGAATACAGCGAAGACTTATTATCTTAAGGGTAAAAGTGGAGTAAATAAATATTTGAAAATCCAGGAAGCAGGCCATGCTGAATCTTTAGAAAGACAAGCCCAAAGGTTATTGTGGTTATACAATAAGTTACCTGTTCCGGAGGTTATTGATTTCGGTGTGATCGGGAAGTATGAGTATTTATTAACACTTGAATTGCCAGGCGTTCAAGCTTCCGATAAGCAGTATTCTTCAAATACAGAAGAGATAATCTCTTTATTGGCACAAGGTCTTCGGAGAATTCATGAAGTATCAATTGAAGATTGTCCTTTTGATCATTCATTTGAACAGCTGATGAGCACTATTCAGTACAAGTTGAGTGGAGGGATTAAGTATGATTCAACGGAGCTGCACAGAAGATTTGGTGAGGACAATGTTGAAAAGTTGCTGATTGAAGTCAACAATTATTCTCGGGAACTCAAAGAAGATTTAGTATTCACACATGGTGACTACAGTCTGCCAAACATCATCATTGCTGATGATTCTATAAGTGGATTTATTGATCTGGGAAATTGCGGGATTGCAGACCGTTATTACGATTTGGCAGTAGCGGAGAAGAGCATTATCAGAAACTTCGGCGAGCAATGGGTCAAGTTATTCTTTACATCCTATGGAGCTTCAGAAATCGATTATACCAAAATAAGATTCTACCAAGTTGTAGAGCATCTGGTTTGGGCCTGATCAACAAGGTTATTCTCTGTCTATATAGTATTTTAATTGAGTGAACACAAGGAGGATACCGGGATGAGAATGCCAAGCGACAGCGAACTGACATTGCTATTCGAAGGAGATGGGCAACAGCTTGAGCAATTTACTTTTGCGTACAGCGTCATTGTAGATTGGAGAGAAGAGGACGAGGAGATCGTCCGGTTGTTCGGTAAACACCTTCCCGATGAAACGGTCGAGGTGACGTCTACGGACAAAGGACTGGATGTTACCTACAATGGACAACTGCATTCGATTGCGCTTACCTTTACCGGACAAGACCGCTACATCACGATTCGCGGCTTTCAGGAGCTGATCCGGGACAAATATGAAATCCGGCTGTTTGAGGCCTCATATTTTTCGGATACGCACGAATTTTTGATTTTACCGAAGCGGCAGTGGGAAGAGCTGGATGCCCGGTATCCGGTGCGGAGCAGGGAAATATTCCGTGTCATCGATGATGAGCTGGATTTTCCGTAACTTTTACAAGTTGGATGCATCCTACAGGTTTTAGAAAGAAAACGGCCCTTGTCCGCATCGTTTGCGGCAGGGCCGTTTTTCGTTTTTCATACGCTAGCTTCAAATTACTATTCTTGCCATGCATTCATAGGGTTCCATGGCTTGATCTGATTGCCATATTTTTCGGCCAAAAAGGCTTTCATGTTTTCCAGCTTAGCATGCACCTCGTTCCAGGTTGTAACCCTCGTTTGCTTTTCAATAGGATATCCACGGTAACATACAAGCGTTCTGGCTGAATCCAATGAAGGAAGAGTTCTACAAGCACAGTGTCTCGTTATTTGTTAAAGGAATATTATCTCAGTCATAAGCTTTGTGAGTACCCTTTACTAAGGTTGCTGTATATCAGTTACTTCAAAAAAAATTCAGGTTGATTCAAAAACACTGACCGTAACTGTCAGTGTTTTTTTTGTATGCTTGTCGTGTGTTAGCCAATAATGGACTGGAGGAACGAAAAATGTTTACAAAAATTGAAGACTTCGCTGCGGAATGGACTAGCGAGGCGGAATTAACTGCTACCGTACTGGATGCACTTACGGATGATTCTCTTGGACAGGAGGTTATCGAAGGCCGACGAATGCTGGGACAAATCGCCTGGCATCTGGTTCAATCGCTGCACTACATGACAACTTTGGGGCTCGCTTTCGAAGCTCCATCCAGAGGCGAAGAAGCTCCGGATTCTGCTGCATTTATAGCTTCGGAGTATCGGCGGATCAGCGAGAATTTGCTGAACGCGGTTCGAACGCAGTGGAATGACGAATCTTTGCGCGAGTCGGTCATGATTGAGAAGGAAGCTTGGCTGAACGGAAGTTCCCTTCGTTATACGATCATGCACCAAGCGCATCATCGCGGACAGATGACCGTTCTCATGCGCCAGGCCGGACTTCGAGTGCCTAATGTGTACGGTCCGACTTACGATACTTGGGTCGAGAAAGGGATAACACCTTTAATCTAAGTTCCTTTACAATGAAACAAACGGTCTAGGGAGTGAAGAACGGTTTGTCAAAAGCGGATAATATGCTGTCCATACTATGGTTGCTTCGTTCGGGAAAGCGGATGACGGCGCAGCAGCTTGCGGACGATTTGGAGATTCATGTTCGCACCGTATACCGGTGCATTGATTCACTGTGCGCGAGCGGAGCCCCAATTATTGCCGAAGCCGGTCCGAACGGCGGTTACCGGCTTCTCGGTGAATTCGTCGATTCTCCGCTGCTCTTCGATTCCGAAGAGCAGAAGGCGCTCGTACATGCATCCGTCTTCGCACGGGAAGCGGGTTATCCGTTCACGGATGCGCTCTCCCGGGCGGTCGATAAGCTGAAGCGATACACGAATGAAGAGCAGCTTGAGCGGATTAATAGACATAGCAGCGGGCTTGCCGTCATCCAGACACCCACGGACGCGAGAGAACTTGAATTGCTCAAACGGTTAGAGGAGGCTGTAGCCCGAGGAGAGTCGCTGAACATGGACTATGCCAAAGGACCGGAGCTTACTCCAAGCCATCGAGTCCTCGACCCCTACGGCATCGTGCATTGGAAGGGACTATGGTACGTTGTAGGGTTTTGCCGGTTGCGGCAAGAGATCCGAAGCTTCCGGGTGGATCGCATCGTCCGTTTAGAGGCGGCGGATACCCGCTTCGAACGTCCAGCTGCCTTTTCCGCGAGGGATTTCCTCTTACATTCTTTATTTCCGGATTCGCTCGAAGCTGAGACGCTAGACATCGTAAGGCTTCAGGGACACGAACATGCGCTTAACGAGCTATGCAAGCATTGGCTGTTCGGTCATGCGCTGATCGAACGCAGGCAGCCCGGCGAAGCTCTTTTTAAGCTGGGGGACCTGTCGCTGAAAACATATGTTCCGTACTTTCTTCTTCCATACGGGAAGTCTCTCGAGATACTTGAGCCGCAAATACTAATCGATCGAATGGCTGAGGTCAGCCTCGAAATGTTTAAACACTACGAAGCGATGCAAATAAAATCAGCGGATCAGAAGGGATGAAGAGTGGATATGAACAAATTTGCGATGTACGGAAAATTGACAGCCAGCCCCGGGAAACGGGATGAACTTATTCTAATATTGTTGGAAGCTTCGCGTAGCTTGAAGGATATGGCGGGCTGTGAGCTCTATATTATCAATGAATCCGCAGATGACCCCGATACGATCTGGGTCACTGAGCTGTGGAGCGATGCAGAGGCTCATGCCGGCTCTCTCAAGAACGAAGAAGTGCTGGCCGTCATTCAACGCGCACGTCCTTTAATCGCAGGCGCAGAAAAGGTTAGACTCCGTCCCGTTGGCGGGAAGGGGTTAGACGTATAAAGAGGCCGAATTCAAAGTACACGATAAGACTTTGTCTCCAAATGCCTTAATATCCTCTAAGTAGTCGTACCCTGGTGGATTTGGACCTGTTTGATTGTACATTCTAACCGCGACTATCCGATGTTCAGGAATAACCAAACAGGCACAGCCAGTTAGTCCTAGTATTTGATAGGACCCGGGCGGGAGTGTGTTTCCTATTTCAGAAATAGCCCTAGGCTTATCCTGAATCCACCAAGCGAAGCCATTCCTAGGCAATGTATCATCAAGATTTGCTGGGCTCTGATTACTTGTAGCTTGTTCTATAACCTCTTTCGGAACAATCTGGCGTCCATTGACAAGTCCACGATTCAAGTGAAGGTAACCCCAATAAGCCAATTCACGGGCACTTACAAAAAGATTGGCTTCTCCCCCTTGGTCATCAGCATATTCTTCATTTAACCATACTGAATTGGCATCTCTATTCTTACACCAACCTGTCTCAATGAAATTGCAGGGTTTGAAAACGTATTGTTGCATGACCTCTGACAGGGGCGTTTCAAATAACTTCTGTATTAATCTAATCACCATACTGATTCCTACATTGTTATAGTTCCAACTCGTACCCGGCGGAAAAAGTTTTTCATGATTATTTTTAAGTCCATGAGTATGTGTTAATAAATGTCTTATTCTAACTCCTTGGACAGCAGCTAGGTTTAGATCCTCTAAGTAATCTGAAATATAATCATCCATGCTTGAAAGTTTATTTTGGTATAAGGCCAAGCTAATCGCAAAGCCAATGTATGACTTTCTTACGGAAGCAACATTAAACCGGGTTGAGGGCATTACAGATTGTATCTTTGAATTAAGCTCATATGAGCCAAAGTAGCTTTCATTAACAATGGTATCATTATGGATGATAAATGTAGCGGCTGCGGAACAGGAAATTTGGTTCTTAGCTCTAATTACATGGTCAGTAAGCGCCAAATATTTATCGTTTCTGGTATGTACTACTTCTTTTTGTAAGAACATATTCTCGGTTCACCTCTGTTTATAATAAACACGCCGGTATAGAATATATAAATCATACTACAAAGAGCTAAGCCTGGAGTGATTAGAACATGATGAATTTATATGGAGCGGAGCATCACTTGATGGTGGTGTCCGATTCGATTGATGCGGAAGAGCACCGGCATTCTTTTGTACAGGTAACGATCTCCTTAACGGGGGAATTTGACATTGAGGTCGCGGGGCAAAGCTTGAGTTGTCCAGGTGTGATTATCAATTCTAACGTCGTTCATCGCTTGAAAGAAGTAGGACACCCGTTGATGCTCCTTCTGATAGACAGCACCTCTGAGATGGCTGTAAGCTTTAGGCGGGTTCTGGAGGGGCAGCAGTATTATGTGTTTCCGCAAGGAATGATGAAGAGTATTCGCGAATTTGTGCAAAAGGAGTACGCCGGCGTTAAGGACCCGGACAGCTATCGTTCTTTTCTGGAACAACTTTTGAGGCTATTAGGTGTAGAGCAGGTGAAACCCACTATTGTTGATCCGAGAATCAGAGAGCTTATTCAGCTCCTCAAAGATTGCACCGACTCCGAACACTCCGTCAGTCATTACGCCCGGCAGTTAGGTTTATCTAACAGCAGATTGTCGCATCTTTTCAAAGAAAATACAGGTATTTCGCTTAGCGGGTACATGGTGCTGCACAAGCTGGAGAAAGCAATCTATTTCATTTTTGCGGGTTATAGTATTACGAATGCGGCGATGGCTGCAGGCTTTGACAGTCCGTCTCACTTAGCTGCCACCAGCAAGCAGTTGCTGGGCATGACGGCGAAGGATATCCGTAAAGATAGCGTCTTTTTAAAAGTTTCCAGCCTGCATTAACCTTACAATGGGTGCAGGAGGTGTGTTCCATGAGTGCATACTTGAAGGAAACTGAATTGCTGAACTATTCTAACCCGTTGATCCAGCAAATTGTTCACAGCCGCCGGTGGGATTCGATGTCCAGGAAGGAACAGATTCTCGGCATCTATAACTACGTCCGTGACGAAATCCGATTCGGCTACAACCGGGCGGACGATATTCCTGCCTCGGAAGTCTTGCAGGATGGCTACGGCCAGTGTAATACAAAGGGAGTGCTGTTTATGGCGTTGCTCCGGGCTGTGGGCGTGCCATGCCGTATGCATGGATTCGCGATTGATAAGAAGCTGCAAAAGGGGGCCATGAAAGGGTGGTATTACCAGTTGTCCCCCCGGGAGATCATTCATAGCTGGGTTGAAGTGCTATATGAAGATAAGTGGTTGAATATTGAAGGATTTATACTGGACGTTCCTTATTTAACCAAGCTTCAGCAGAAATTTGAACAGTGTACGGGTTCATTTTGCGGGTATGGCGTTGCAACTGATAATTTTCAAAAGCCGGATATCTATTGGAACGAGAATGACACCTACGTGCAAAAAGAAGGCATCGTTCAGGATTTCGGGATTTACGACAGCCCCGATGCCTTCTTCACAGCTCATCCGCAAGGGCTCAGCCCGTTCAAGAAATTAGTCTATAGTAAGGTGGTCCGGCATCTGATGAACCGGAATGTTGATCACATCAGGCAGGGGTAGGATGAAGTAGCCGATCCATACCGGCACAAGAGGACATTTTAATAAAGAGATTATGTAGGTAGAAGGCCAAAACGGGGCATCCAGAAGGCAGTTATCACTGGCTTTTTGGACAGCCCCTTTCCTGTGCCGCTCTCTGTTTTTCATGATGAACCCTAACCTTGTTGCTGCTTGTCTGCGGGAATCCACAATTCCATATAGCTTGCTCCAGGGGTGCTTTCGTAATATAGTTCCGGTACATAGAGCATGTTGATCATGCCGTGCTTTTTTAGCCACAGGTCGCTGTAGTTGAGCGCTTTGTAGAGAGCGGAAGTTACCAATTCCTCGAAACTCTCCGCCTCGAAGCCAAAAACCACATATTCCCTGTCTGGCAGCTGCCATATCTTGAACTCCCCGGGGTCTGCATCCGGCAACGCCTCTGCTCCGGCAAAATAGGTGAAATTGCCGCTGGGAGCATCCCCCATAAAGGCTACCCCCAACTCCCGGCCTGCAGGAAGCCGGTTTATGCTGCCCTTACGCTCGTGAAATTGTCTCCACACCTCTCCAGGCACGTCTACCCCGGTAGCTTCTCCAAGAGGCATTTGGCCATCAATGGGAGCATAGTTGCTCAAACCAATAAACATGATAGGTTGCTCCAACGTTCTCCGGTTAATCTCCAGAATCAGACCATCGCTAATCAACGGCACTCCTTCATCGATCATCGTGTTGCTCAGACTCAAATCCGGTTTGATAAACTGATTCAGCCTTACCGGATGGTCTCGGTACTGCTCAGGCGTCATTCCGTAGGCCTCTTTGAAAGCTCGGGTGAAGCCCTCATGGCTACCAAATCCCCACTCCAAAGCCACGTCCAGAATACGGTTTTCCTTGCAGCTCAGTGCTTCGCAGGCATTTGCCAGACGCCGGTAGCGGATGTACTCCCGGACTGGCTTCTTCACTAGACGAGAGAACAACCTTTGGTAATAAAATGGGGATAAAGCGGCAATGGCGGCCAAACCATCGATCTCCTGGTTTTCGCTGATGCGTTCTTCCATATAATCTAACGTTTTTTGAATGGCTTCCCATGCGTACATATGGATGCACCTCCTTGCCTTCAAGCATAGCACAGGTACAGAAGAGCGAACTTGACGGATTCTGCCCTTTTTGGACAATCTGCCAATATTTCAATAGGTTGACTAAAATGCTACTGACATTACCCTGTCAGTAGCGTTGTTTAATTGACCCTCCCTCTTTTTTCTTAGCCTACATGCGCCACAGCCCGAACCTCTACCCACTGTTCCGGAAATGCCAGGTACGTCACCCCGATCATGCTCCCCGCCGGCCGATGCTCTCCGACATACTTTTTGAACAGTTCGATCGCGGTTTCCCCGTGCTCCTGCGCATTCGTAAGATACAGCTCCACGTAAGCCAGATTATCCTTTGTCGCTCCGAACTCTTGTAGCACGGTATCCAAATTCTTCAGCGTCTGCGTCATCTGTGCCTGAATATCGCCTGCTCCGACGAAGTTGCCCTCTGCATTATGGGAGAACTGTCCTGAGATATACAGCGTGTTGTCGACAAGGTACCCCTGCGAAATCCCGTGATCCCAGAGGTTATGGTTGTACGTTCGAATGGTTGTCATTGCTTTAGCCCCTTTACTTCAAAGTAAAGCTATTATAGACTGAGCAGAAATAAAGGGATAGTACGCACAAACAAGTGGGCTACTATCCGAAAGGATAGCGTGAACATGGGCATTTCTGATCTGAAGGGCAAGGAGACGGTGATCCAAGACACACCATTCGGTTATACGATGTCGGTGATCGGCGGTAAGTGGAAGATGGCAATTCTGTATCTGCTGTCCGCCAAACCGTCGATTCGATTCAACGAAATGCAGAGACAGCTCGGAGCGGTGACGTACAAGGTGCTCAGCGCGCAGCTTAAGGAATTGGAGGCTGATGGACTGGTGAAGCGTGTGGAGTATCCGCAGATTCCGCCCAAAGTGGAGTATTTGCTGACACCGAAAGGGCAGACACTGCTACCTGTATTGGAGCAGCTATGTGAGTGGGGAGCACAGAACCGGTGAGGTCCACGGTGGTTTGTACTCAGACGTTCTTCAAGAAAAGGCCATCCCCGCCATTGGAGTAGTAACGAATTGCTTTCCCTTTTTCTTCGGCATATTCAATCTCTCTTTTTGTACTACTTCCAATGTAACCATTCACATCTATCACGAATATTTCATCAGAAAGATCGATTTTTCTAAAATGGAGATTTCCAAGGAGTTCAGCTTGTTTCTCAGTGATTTCAAATCCTTCACTTTGCTCAAAGAAGGCGAGGCTAATTACAATATTTCCTTGAAGTGTTAGGAATGCATTGGCCTGTTCGAATGCCTCTTTAAACTTTGTAGAGCCACATAAAGTTATTATTTTCATGATTATTTCCTTTCATAATTTCTTGGTTAATGTATTCGTTCCATATAGTCATTATCCTTCAAAACATTTCAATCACTTCATAATGGAGGTCTTAATATGGCGTTCCCAACGCATATTGTGTCGGCAGGCGGAATTGTTGAAGATGGGAAGGGAAACATCCTTTTAGTAAAAGCCCATGATGATGGATGGGTATATCCTGGCGGGATAACTGAAATCGGAGAGAACCTTATGGATGGCCTGATACGAGAAATCAAGGAGGAAAGTGGAATAGATGCTACTGTCAGCCATTTGATCAATGTGATTTCAAATACAGCGGTTCATAAGTGGCATGATGGCGTAACTGATGTTCCAACAAAGGTAATGTTTGATTTTGTGTGCAAAGTTGTGGGTGGAGAGTTAGCAACTTCTGATGAAACTAGTGATTGCAGATGGGTGGCCAGGGAGAATGTTCTGGATTTCATTACCCTGCCAGCCATCCGCTTACGATATGAAGCTTATTTGAAGTTTGACGGCTCAGTGAATTACATAGAGTATGCTACTACAACAACGTCCGAATGTAGCGTCAAGCTACAAAGAGAGGTATGAAGCCTAAAAAGAGCCGCCACTTTGATGTTAGTGCAGGCTCTTTTACAGCTACTATTTAAATATTATCTTTCAAGAAAAATGCTGGGCGATATTAGGGCGTGTCTTAAAACTAGATATTGCTTCCAACGCATAACCGTAGCATAATTTTACAAGGACGCAATTACGAGGAGCTTGTAA
>NZ_ASPS01000074.1:0-5219 GCF_000517865.1 Paenibacillus sp. FSL R7-269 | reverse complement strand
ACTTTTGACTAATTCAGGTGCACTTGTGCTCTTCATTCACGCTTCCCGCCCGCTTTCGGCTAATTCAGGTGCACTTGTGCTCTTCATTCAGACTGCTCAAAGGGATTTATCCCTTTCATTTCGGATCATCCGCCACTTTCTGGTGAATCAAAGGGATTTATCCCTTTGAATATCACATCTCACCACTTACAGCTAACTTTGGAGGAGGAATGAGTAGTGTTGTTGACAGGCTGCAAACTTCACCAATAAATTAGTCATTTCTTTCAGGTGTTCCAATAGTCGAGGTTTCCAGAAGAGTGTGAGGGCAACAATAGGTTAATGAGCGGTTTTCGGTCAGCAGGTTGTGTGCAGCGGGGCATCAGCAGCGGGTATAAGTGGAGGGTTATGAGCATTGAATTAGGGCTACGTGTTGTGAGCTGTGAGTTGCATGTTATGGGCTACGTTTCGTAAGTTGCGTGTAATGAGCTACGTGTGATGAGCTATGTGTGATGAGCTACGTGTGATGAGCTACGTGTGATGAGCTACGTGTGATGAGCTACGTGTGATGAGCTACGTGTGATGAGCTATGTGTGATGAACTGCGTGTTATGAGCCACGTGCATGTGTGATTAACTACATGTGATGAAATGCAGGTTAGTGGCAGCAGAGTACAATATCTTGTAATCTGCTGCCAGCAGCCTGCACCGTTCCTCGCGCAGGCCTACTCCACAGCCGTGAAAAGGAGGCTGCCGCCAGGCCCGGCCTCCGTCTCGGCCGCCCGCCCCCGGCGCACCAGCTCGGCCAGGTGGGCCAGCGCCTCGCTCATGGCGAACCGCATCTGGTGCGCTGTCGCGACCCGGCTGCGGAACAGCCCCTCGCAGACCGCGAACCCGCTCTGCGGTCCGCCTGCGAGCAGCGCGGCTGTAGTATCCAGCCGCTCCTCATGATGCCGGAGCAGGCTGTCCGCCCGCGCCGTGAACCCCGGGAACGGTTCCCGGTGGCCCGGGAACGCCAGCGTAACCCGCAGGCTGCGCAGCTCCTGCAGCCCCTCCAGGAACGTCAGCAGCGGCTGCGGATCGCTGCCCGGCTGCAGGCCGACATTGGGCGAAATCTGCGGCAGCACAGCATCGCCGCAGAGGATCTGCCCGCTGCCGCCGTGGTAGAACGACACATGCCCCGGCGCATGCCCGCCTGTGATAATGGGCTGCCATTTCCGGCTGCCCATCACAAACGGCTCCGCGGCATTGATATAGGTGACCTCAGGCTGCGGGGTCACCTCAGGCAGGAAGCTATCCAGATGCTCCCGGATACCCGCAAGCCACTCCTCCGGCATCCCATGCCGCCGGAAAAAGAGCGGCAGCGCCTCATTCAGAATCGCCGCTTCCCCCCAGGCCAGACCGGCCTCGGCATGCGCCCGTTCGCTCATCCATACCCGCGCTCCGCTGCGGGACTGCATCCAGCCCGCCAGCCCGTAATGGTCGGGATGATGGTGGGTCACCACGATATCCCGCACCTGCGTCCAGGTAAGGCTCAGTGCCTCAAGCACCCCCTGCCAGGCAAGCTCGGCAGCAGGTGTATGCGGGCCTGGATCAATGACCGTAACCCTGCCGTCCTTATCCGGCAGCAGATAGCTGTTAACCTGGCGCAGCGGCAGCCCCATTGGCACCGATACCTGAAGAACTCCGCCGTCCCAAGCTTGAATAATCTCCTTGTTCAACCTTCCTCCGCCTCCTCTAAGCCCTCTCCCTGATGCCATCTCTAAGGTCTACCTCCCATGAAGATCATGCGGGCCGAGGATTCAGCGTTATATTCCTCTTCATCGTAGCCGCCGTGAACAGTATCCAGCCGCAGCCCGGCAGCGGCAAGCATTCTGCGGAAATCCTCCAGCGTGTAGAGCTTTACCCGTTCCTGGCACTTGCGGGCCGGAGCGTTCCCGGCCTTCGAGGTCAGCAGAATATCCTTCTTCACATACCCCTCCTCGATCCGGCGGGTCTCGTCAATCCGAACATCTCCGTCCTCCCGGACCGAATGGGGCACCAAATGGCGGATGACGTAAGCCGGGTTCAGGAAATCAATGATGAACCGGCCCCCCGGCTTCAGCATCCGGCAAATCTCCTTAAGCACCTTAATCTGCTCCTCATCCTCTTCAAAATATCCGAAGGAAGTGAACAAATTGACCACAGCATCGAAGCCGCCCGCAAGCGGAAGCTCCCGCATATCCGATTGCAGCCAGGTAACCTGTTCTGCCCCAGCCTGCGCACGCGCCTCACGCAGCAGCACCTTCGACAGATCCACACCTGTTACTTCATAGCCAGCCTGTGACAGAGCCAGTGAATGGCGGCCCATGCCGCAGCAGAGGTCCAGCACCTTCGCGCCCCGGGGCAGGCCAAGCCACTGGATCATGCTCTCCACCTCATGACGCGCACCGCTGAAATCCCTGTGTCTGTATACAATCAGATAGTCCTCGCCAAAACATTTCTCATACCACTCACTCATCTCTCTTCTAACTCCCTCCATACTCCGCTTCACCGCACGGGCTTATCCCTGTCTCTAATAACGCCTATTGTACCGCCTTTTACTGTAGAAGCCCAGCGAAGTCACAGACCTGCAACACATAATCATTTATTTATAATTAAAGGAACAGGATCACTGTGCGGATAAAAAACGTATGATCTCGCAGCGTATATGTATTCAGTTTTCCGCATAACAAACAGCAGTCCCGGTACTTCCGCCGGGACTGCTGCACATCTCCAGATCCGGTTGTAGGTTCGTTCGCTTAAGCAGAACCCTGATCTAACCGCTGCAGATACACGCGCGCTTCATAAGGGCGTAGCTTCAACTGCTGGAGATCTTCCTCCTTGGCAGGCTCATAATTGGAGATCAGCAGCTCCAGCTTCGCGGCAGTCTGGAATTCCTCCGGCAGCTCGAAGACCGGCTCATGTCCGAAGAAATTCAGAATCACGAGCAGGCGCTGATCCTCCAGCGTCCGGGTATAGGCATAGATTTCGGGATGCTCCTCCAGCAAGAGTCCGTATTCACCATAGACGATGACCTGATGTTTTTTGCGGAGCTGGATCAGCTTCTTATAATAGTTGTAAATAGAGTCCGGGTCCTTGACGCTGCTGGCCGCGTTAATCTCCCGGGAGTTCGAGTTGACCCTGATCCAGGGCGTACCTGTGGTGAACCCGCCTTCCTCACCATCATCCCATTGCATCGGAGTCCGGGCATTGTCACGGCTCTTGGTATGAATCGCGGCCATGATGTCGGCTTCGGGAACACCGGCGTTGCGCTTTTCCTCATAATAGTTCAAGGTCTCCACATCCCGGTAATCATCGATCGACTCGAAGGCTACATTGGTCATACCGATCTCCTCGCCCTGATAAATATACGGTGTGCCTTCAAGCATATGAATGAAGGTGGCGAGCATCTTGGCCGACGGGACCCGGTAGTACAGGTCATCGCCGAACCGCGAGACCGAGCGCGGCTGGTCATGGTTACACAGATAGTTGGCATTCCAGCCCCGGTTATGCAGGACGGTCTGCCAATCGCTGATGATCGCCTTAAGATCTGTCAGCTTCCAGGGCACCACATCCCATTTCCCGCTGCCCGGCGAGGCGGCATCCAGATTCATATGCTCGAACTGAAAGGTCATATTCAGCTCACGGCGTCCGTCACCGACATAATCCAGCGCCTGCTCCGGCCCAAGCCCCGAGGTCTCCCCTACCGTCATGATATCGTAGTAATAGAGCACCTGATCGTGCAGATTCTGCAGCAGGGTATGCACATGATTCAGGTTCGAGAACATGTCATAGGCGCGGACCGTCGGAGTACCGCCAGGATTCAGGGCATCCGGATAGCCCTCTGCCTTCACAATATGGGCAATGGCATCGAAGCGGAAGCCGTCCACCCCCTTCTTCAGCCACCACTGCACCATCTCGTGCAGCTTATCGATGACCGCCGGATTCTCCCAGTTGAGATCGGGCTGGAACCGGGAGTACAGGTGCAGATAATATTCATCCGTCCGGGGGTCCAGCTCCCAGACCGAGCCGCTGAAGTAGGATTCCCAGTTGTTCGGGGGGCCGCCGTTTTTACCTTTGCGCCAGATATAATAGTCCCGCTTGGGATTGTCCTTCGAGCTTCTCGATTCCACGAACCACGGATGTTCATGCGAGGTATGATTCAGCACCAGGTCCATCATCAGCTTCATGCCGCGGGAATGCATCTCACGCAGCAGTTCATCGAAATCCGCCATCGTGCCGAATTCCTTCATAATGTCGCAGTAGTCGCTGATATCATAGCCATTGTCATGGTTCGGGGATTTATAAATCGGGCAGACCCAGATCACATCCACGCCGAGCTCCTGCAAGTAATCAAGCTTCGACAAGATCCCGCGCAGATCTCCAATCCCGTCGCCGTTACTGTCCATGAAGCTAATCGGATAAATCTGGTAGACTACGCTCTCTTTCCACCATTTAGGGTTCAATTCAGACGCCTCCGCTCTTGATTCCTGTTGTATAAGACATTTAATATATCTTAACCATACTCACTGAAGTGAATAACAATTTATTTTAAAGACATGCGCCGCTCCCTTCGCCATCAAGCTGAGAAGAGCCGTCTTTCATTGAGGGATTTCCAACCTTTTGGATCATTGCTGCACAAAAATGCGGGGTACCCGATCGGGTACCCCGTTCCTTTACAAAACCCGCTCTCTATCCAAGCAGTCGGGTCCGTTTTAACCGGCTATGCAAGCTGTTTAATTACAATCGAAGCATTCACATTGGCTTGCGTCCCTCCAGCCAGCGTCTGCAATGTGACAGCAGCAGCCGAGCTGTGGTTCCGAAGCGTCAGTACATCTCCAGAGGACAAGGCAAGGATAGCTTGCCCAGTGTTCTGCTGGGTTCCTGCACCTGAACCGTAGACTGTTCCCGGAACCTGCGCCCCGTTCACGAATAATGCAAATTGGCTGGGCTCCACTCCGGACACGGAGAAATTAACCTCATAACTCCCTGCACTAGTTACCGAAATTGTAGTTGTACCAGGGGCATGTGTAATCCCGGGGGTCAGCAGTCCGTTCGTATCAAAAGACACATCTGCCTCAATCGGCACTACCTGCGCGCCAAGGTTATAGACGTAACCGAACTGGGCAATTCCTCCCGCTGCCCCTGTAGCACCTGCGGGCCCTGCTGTGCCCGTAGCACCGGTTGCCCCCGCTGGCCCGGCAGCTCCCGTTGCACCGGCTGG
>NZ_ASPS01000073.1:0-76236 GCF_000517865.1 Paenibacillus sp. FSL R7-269 | reverse complement strand
CTTTTTTTAACTTCTTTTTCGAGCTCGGCGTTGATGTTTCGCGGCCAGAAATAGAATATATCATGGATAGAGATTCATTGCAAGCATTTATTTCAAATCCATTATCTAAAGCTACGCTTCCCATAACTAGCCTTATCCCGGCAAGCAAGTTAGCATAGCTCTACTCCTCTGTCCGCGTGCTTAAGCTATAATCTCTTGAATATGCAGCTCCCGTTCATTAATCAGATTAACGATGTTTCCTTCAACCTGAACCATAGGTCTTGTCGGGTTGTTACGGTCGGTAAAGATGATTTCCCCGTGACGTCCGTCGCTGAGCCGTATCCGTGTACCGTTATATAGGTCTGTCGTCTTTTGAATGAAGGTCTGTACGATTACCGGATCGAGCTTCCCGAAGCTTTCTTTCTGCAGCTGCTCCAATACCAGATAAGGCGACTGTGCCTTTCTGTAGGCTTTTCCCAGCGTCATGGCATGGAAGATATCAGCGACTGCCACAATCTTGGCGTAGAAATGAATCTGGCTGCCATCCAGCCTAAGCGGATAGCCTGAACCGTCTATCTTCTCATGGTGCTGCAAGGCGGCTAGTCTAACCCCTTCGTTAATGGCTGTAACATTGCGCAGCAGCTGATAACCGTATGTAGTGTGCCTGCGTACCTCGTCGATCTCTGCAGCGCTAAGAGGGGTCGGCTTCAGCAGCAGCGCTTCGTCCACCTTAATGTTACCTATATCGTGCAGCAAGCCGGCAAAAGCAGCCTGCATCCAGTCCTTCTGCGGATATCCGCACCACTGGGCAATTCGATAGGAGGTCAGGGCAGACAAAACAGCATTATGATAGTTGTATTCCTGGTCAATCAGCACACGCGGCGCAAACTTTAGGACATGGTAATCCTTCAAATGGGTAATCAGCTGCTCCAGCTGACTCCGCAGTTCGAAGATCGGAAGAGCCGCTGCGGCCGCTGCACGGTAGCTTTGCTTGATGAGCACCAGCATTTTCTCATACTCATCATGAAGCGGAGAATTACTCTTGGCCAGCACCGATTCATTAATCAGGGCACCCGCCTTGGCCGCTTGCTGCTTCACTGCCGGTTTAGCGCTCTCTGCCGGCTTATCCTCCCCTTGTGCCCCTTCAATCTCAACCTGTCCGATCAAAAAAGCCTGCAAAATCTCAATATCCCGGGGGAGAATGATCTTGCCCCTCCCGAACAGTACTCCTCCTAAAGGAGTAATTACATCCTTTATAATCTTTGAACCCGCTTTAATCTCTCCAACGGATATGTTTGGCATTAGCCTAAGCCCCTTTATGTCGGTGACACCTGTAATTCTCTAATTATAGTATGGAACCCGGGAAGCGGCTAGATAGAGAATTCCCCGTTCGTTAGTTAATAGGGTATAAAAAAAGAGCATGGATTTCTATACATCAGAAACCCATGCTCTCCTGCAATCCTTATTCGAGGTTGTCGTCTTCGTTCACGGTACCCGCTTCAGGCTGGCTGACTTCGCCCTCGCCTTCTACCGGAGTTCCTTGAATGTCTTCGCCGTCCTCATGTTCAGACAACTCTTCATCCTCTTTGTCAGCTCTGCACAGTGTAGCTACAGCATCATCCTCACGGATGTTAATCAGCTTAACCCCCTGCGCATAACGGCCCATGGTGGATATTCCGTCCATACTGGTACGAATCAGGGTACCGCTGGTCGTAATAATCATCAGATCCTCGTCCTGCTTGACGACCTTCAGCCCGACAACCGGCCCGTTCTTGTCCGTAAGGTTAATCGTCTTGATACCCTTACCGCCACGGGTCTGGGACCGGTAGTCACCGGCAGGCGTCCGCTTGCCGTAGCCCTTGGTGGTTACGATCAGTACCTCAAGCTCCGGATCTACGCAGTCCATGCCAATGACATGGTCATTGGAATCAAGCGTAATCCCCTTCACTCCGGTAGCACTGCGGCCCATTGAGCGCACATCATTCTCCGAGAAGGTAATCGACATTCCGCGTGCAGTCCCGATAATCAGATTCTGCTCTCCGTCGGTCAGCTTCACTTCAATCAGTGAATCCTCTTCACGGAGATTGATGGCAATCAGGCCGCCCTTGCGGATGTTATTGTAATCTTCCAGAGGCGTCTTCTTCACAATCCCCTCACGGGTAGCGAAGAACAGGTATTTATCGCTGTCCGCTTCTTCCACCTGGATAACCGCGCTGATCTTCTCTCCCTGCTCAATTTGAATCAGGTTAATGATCGGCGTCCCCCGGGCAGTGCGTCCAAGCTCCGGAATCTCATAGGCCTTGATCCGGTACACCTTACCCTTATCGGTGAAGAACATCAGGTAGTTATGGGAGTTGCTCACGAAGAGATGCTCCACAAAATCCTGGTCCTTGGTGTCCATCCCGATGACACCGCGCCCGCCGCGCTTCTGGCTGCGGTAGGTGTTGACTGGAAGACGCTTAATGTAACCGGTGTGGGTGATTGTAATTACAACCTCTTCACGCGGGATCAGATCCTCGTCAAGAATACTCTCTTCCCCAACCGTAATTTCTGTACGGCGGTCATCGGAGTACTTATCCCGGATCTCCTGCAGCTCATTGCTGATAATATCCAGCACGAGATGCTCATTAGCCAGAATCTCACGGTATTCTGCGATTTTGGCCAATAATTCATTATATTCATTCTCAATCTTCTCGCGTTCCAGACCGGTCAGGCGCTGCATCCGCATATCGAGGATCGCCTGGGCCTGCTCTACGCTCAGACTGAAGGTCTCCATCAGGCCCTCACGGGCAATGTCGGTGGTGCGTGAGGCGCGGATCAGGGCAATAACCTCATCCAGATGATCCAGTGCTATCCGCAGACCTTCCAGAATGTGTGCCCGTGCTTCCGCCTTCTTGAGGTCGAAGATGGTCCGGCGGCGGATGACTTCGATCTGATGCTGCAAATAGTGATACAGCACATCACGCAGGTTCAGAATCTTCGGCTCCTTATTGACGATCGCCAGCATGTTGATCCCGAAGGTGGACTGCATAGAGGTGTGCTTGTAGAGATTGTTGAGTACAACGCTCGGGTTCACATCCCGTCTCAATTCAACCACTACGCGCATTCCGTTACGGTCAGACTCATCACGCAGATCCGTAATGCCCTCGATGCGTTTCTCACGCACCAGCTCCGCAATCTTCTCTACGAGCCGGGCTTTGTTCACCTGGTAAGGAAGCTCATGCACAATAATCTTTGCCTTGCCGTTATTCTCTTCAATGACCGCTTTGGCACGCATGGTAACCGATCCGCGTCCGGTGCGGTAAGCCTGACGGATTCCTTCCCGGCCCAAAATATAACCGGCCGTCGGGAAATCCGGGCCTTGAATATATTCCATAAGCTCCATAGGTGTAATATCCGGGTTCTTGATCATCGCCTGTACTCCGTCAATGACCTCACCGAGATTATGCGGAGGAATGTTGGTAGCCATACCCACCGCAATCCCGCCTACACCATTGACCAGCAGGTTGGGATAACGTGCAGGCAGAACTACAGGCTCATTCTCTTCGCCGTCATAGTTGGGGGCGAAATCAACCGTTTCCTTGTTCAGATCACGGAGCATTTCTCCGGCAATTTTGGACAGGCGCGCTTCGGTATAACGCATCGCAGCTGCCATATCTCCGTCGATGGAACCGAAGTTACCATGACCGTCTACAAGCATATAGCGCATGGAGAAATCCTGTGCCATACGTACCATTGTTTCGTAGACTGCCGAGTCACCGTGAGGGTGATACTTACCGATAACCTCACCGACGATTCTAGCTGACTTCTTGTGTGGCTTATCCGAGGACATTCCAAGTTCCGACATCGCAAACAAAATGCGTCGGTGAACAGGCTTGAGTCCGTCCCGCACATCCGGCAAAGCCCGGCTTACAATGATGCTCATTGCGTAATCCATAAAGGATTCGCGCATTTCCACGCCAATGTCCCGATCCCTGATTTGCGGGTTATTTTGTTCAGCCATGAGTTGGTGGACCTCCTTCAGTTAAAAACCGCTACCCTATATTATATTACTTTCACAAAACCAGCACAATTAAACATGATAGCCTGTTATCGTCTATATTGATTTTCTTTTAGTACGGATAAGGATATACGCCCTCTCCGCTGCTGTCTTCAGTACATAGACTGTAGAGACAAGAGGATTGGCTTCATGCCCCTGTTTTCGTCCCAAATAGCATAATCTCATATCCTTATATTATAACATTATTTAGCTTTCTTGTCCTGAAAATTCGCGATGCGTAAAGAAACGGAGGCAGAACATGAAGATTCAGCGCGTGTCCAGCAAATGGGCAAAAACGAAAGTCATTCTGCAAAACCGTCAGCTCTCGGTCTACATTCCCGAAACGCGTAAATACAGCCTGGAGGAGCTTAAAGAAATGCTACATCTGCACGGCACGGTATATATCAAACCTGACCGCGGCACCTATGGCAGCGGAGTGATGAGAGCCGAGCAAAGGATAGTGCACTTAAGTCCCAGCGGGCAGCAGCCCGATACCGATGGGCCGGAGGCAGAATCCGAAAGCAGTGAAGCAGAAGTACCGGCAGAGCCGAAGCTGATGTATATCCTGCGCTATGCAAAGGACGCCGAGGTCTTTTATAGCCCCGAGGAGCTTCATGCTGCACTGTTGCCCCGGGTTGGAGACCGCACCTACCTGGTCCAGCAGGGCATTGATCTGCTTCAGCATCAGAACCGTCCCTTCGACCTGCGCGTGCTTACCCAGAAGAATCCTCAGGGAAGCTGGGAGTCTACAGGCATGCTTGGCCGGGTCGCCGCGCCGCAGAAGGTGATTACGAATTATCACAGCGGGGGCAGTGTTTTCCCGGTAGATACCCTGTTCAAGGAGCATATGAGTTCTGACGAAATGTCTGCAACCATCCAGCAGCTGAAATCCCTGGGCGTCCGAATCGGCGCGCAGCTCGAGACGGCTTATCCAGGTCTTAAGGAGCTGGGGCTTGATGTAGCCATGGACCAGCATCACGATCTATGGCTGCTTGAAGTAAATACCTTACCCTCCATCATTGTCTTCAAATTGTTCCCGAACAAAGCAATTTACCGCAGAATCCACCGTTATGCTGTGGCCTATGGACGGTTGAAGCCTAAACGGAAGTCCGTAACCAGCCGCCGCAAGCGAATATTGAACATCTAACTCTATGTATTCAAGTGGCAGGCTATATACCCTCCATCTTATACTTAAAAACCTCCGGCTTCACCCGCAAGGGATGATCCGGAGGTTCGCTGTAAACTGATCAAATATCCAGGTTCTTGACCGATTGCGCATGCTCCTGAATGAATTCGCGGCGCGGTTCGACATTGTCCCCCATCAGGGTGTCAAAGATACTGTCTGCCAGCATGGCATCCTCAATGGTCACCTGCAGCATGGTGCGGCTCTCAGGGTCCATCGTAGTGTCCCAGAGCTGAGCGGCGTTCATCTCACCGAGACCCTTGTAGCGCTGAACGTTAACCTTCACGTTCTCGCCGAAGGTCGAAATGATCTCATCGCGCTCCCGCTCGCTCTGTGCATAGCGCACAACCTTGTTGCGCTCGATCTTGAAGAGCGGCGGCTGGGCGATATAGATATATCCCGCATCGACAATCTTCCGCATGTAACGGTAGAAGAAGGTCAGCAGCAGCGTTCGGATATGGGCACCGTCAACGTCCGCATCGGTCATGATGACCACCTTGTGGTAACGCGCCTTCGAGAGATCGAAATCATCGCTGATCCCGGTTCCGAGAGCAGTGATAATTGCCCGGATTTCCGCATTGGACAAGATCCGGTCCAACCGGGCCTTCTCCACGTTCAGGATCTTGCCGCGCAGCGGCAGGATGGCCTGGAAATGACGGTCCCGGCCCTGCTTGGCAGATCCGCCCGCAGAGTCACCTTCGACGATGTACAGCTCACTAATGGATGCATCCTTAGAGGAGCAATCCGCCAGCTTGCCCGGCAGGGCACTGACTTCAAGCGCGCTCTTGCGGCGGGTTAGCTCACGGGCCTTTTTGGCCGCTTCACGGGCACGAGAAGCCTGCAATGACTTCTCTAGCACCTTGCGCGAAACGGCAGGGTTCTCTTCCAGGAACTCCTGCAGCTTCTCGCCGAACAGCGATTCTACAATCCCGCGGACTTCACTGTTGCCGAGCTTTGTCTTGGTCTGACCTTCGAACTGCGGCTCAGGAATCTTGACGGAGATAATCGCCGTCAGACCCTCCCGGACATCATCACCGGTCAGATTCTGACTGCTGTCCTTGATTACGCCTGCCTTGCGTGCGTAGTCATTAATGATCCGCGTCAAGGCACTCTTGAAGCCGGATTCATGCGTTCCGCCTTCATGGGTATTGATATTATTAGCGAACGAATAGATATTCTCTGTGTATGAATCGTTATATTGGAGAGCCACTTCAACCGCGATCATATCCCGTGAGCCTTCCACGTAGATGGGATCCTCATGAAGAGCTTCTTTTTTCTCGTTAAGATATTTCACATACTCCACAATACCGCCTTCATACTTGAACGTATTGTTGACCCCGGTCCGTTCATCCAGCAGTGACAACTCAATGCCCTTGTTCAGGAAGGCCAGCTCTCGGATACGGGTAAGGAGCGTGGAGTATTCAAAAGTAGTGGTTTCGGTAAAAATATCCGGGTCCGGGTGGAAGGTGGTGGTGGTCCCCGTCTCCTCTGTATCCCCAATCACTCGGATGTCATATTGCGGCACACCGCGGTTGTACTCCTGCTGGTAGACATGCCCGTCACGTTTGACAGTGACAACTACCTTCTCGGACAAGGCGTTAACCACAGAGATCCCTACGCCGTGAAGACCGCCGGACACCTTGTAACCCCCGCCGCCGAACTTACCGCCCGCATGCAGGACAGTCATGACCACTTCAAGCGTGGACTTCTTCAGCTTGACGTTCTCACCGACAGGAATTCCCCGCCCGTTGTCAATAACAGTCACACTATTATTTTCAGTAATTATGACTTGAATCCGGTCGCAAAAACCTGCCAGCGCCTCATCGATACTATTATCGACAACCTCCCAGACCAAATGATGCAGACCTTTGGAGCTGGTGGAGCCAATGTACATGCCGGGACGTTTCCGAACTGCTTCCAGCCCTTCCAGTACCTGAATCTGGCTCTCATCATATGTCGGTTGATTCATTGACATGCCTTCACCTACTTCTTTCAGATTATCTCCTGTAGCTTACGAAACTTATATTTCTAACAAGATCTTGGCTCTTTTTTTGAGAGTGGAGGAGGAGATCGGGGAGTAGTAGACAATATTCCTGGTCACGACAATAGACTTCGCTTCCTCTTCACCAATGCGTTCCAGCTTCTTATCCTGCTGGGAATGAGTCATAAACTGCTTCGATACCTTGGAGGATTTCTCAATCGATATATCAAATATAGCAATCAGCTCTGAGGATCGAATAATTTTTTCTCCGCCCAAATGAATATACATGGTCTTCCTCCGCTCTTTATAGCCCCACTTTGCCGCCATGGACATGATACAGGATTGCACCCTTTAATTTATCAGCATTCAGTCCCTCAACACCGGTAGCAGTGATGAAGGTCTGCACCTTGCTCTGAAAGGTTTCGATAAGCTGGGTCTGACGATAGGGATCAAGTTCGGACAAAACATCATCAAGAAGCAGCACAGGGTATTCTCCGATCTCCTCATGGATCAGTTCAATTTCCGCCAGCTTGAGCGATAAAGCTGCCGTACGTTGCTGCCCTTGGGAACCGTAGACCTGAGCTTCTCTTCCGTTGATAAAAAAGGACAGGTCATCCCGATGGGGACCCGTCAGCGTCATGCCGCGCCTGATTTCCTGATCTCTTGTTTGTGATAACTTTAACATAAAATTGTCCAATAAGACAGCTTCATCTTCCTCTTCACGCTCACCAAACGAGGGGACATAGAGCAGTTTGAGCTCTTCTCCGCCGTTTGTGATGCCCCGGTGGATGCTTTCTGCCCATATTTGCAGCTTCTTTATGAATTGTTTCCTTTTTTTGACGATTTTAACACCATGTTCTACAAGTTGGGCATCCCAGATGTCCAGAAGCTCCCTGCCGCCAGCCTCTTTGCCCCATAGCTGCTTCAGCAGATTGCCCCGTTGGACGAGAATTTTCTGATACTGCTGCAGATGGAACAGGTAGCTCGGCTGGACCTGGCCAATCTCCATGTCAAGGAACCGCCGCCGGATTCCCGGAGTGCCTTTGACAATCTCCAGATCCTCCGGAGCAAACATCACCACATTCAGCGAGCCTACGAATTCGCTGAGCCGGCGCTGCTCCAGCCCGTTAATTCTGGCCTTCTTGCCTTGCGGGGACAGGGTCAGCTCCAGCTTAAGATCCCCGTATTTACGCTCTACTTCAGCAACAATCTGCGCGGAGCCCGCCGGAGCATCGAAGGAGATCAGCTCCTTGTCCTTGGAGGTCCGGTGGCTTTTGGTCATCGCAAGGACAAACAAAGCCTCCATGAGATTGGTTTTGCCCTGGGCGTTCTGTCCGAGAATAAGATTCACATCACCCAGATGCTCAAGACGCAGCAGCCCATAGTTGCGGTAATCCTGCAGTCCGATATTTTTGACAAACAAGAGTCTGTTCCTCCTTAGGGTTACTCCTCCTTGACGCCGCCGCCCTCAACTTCAAACACGCCGTTATCCTGTACCTCGATAGTATCACCCGGGTAGAGCTTCCGGCCACGCCGTTCCTCCACCTCACCGTTCACCTGCACATGCCCTTCCTGCAGCAGCGCCTTAGCCATCCCCCCTGTGGATACACAATCGGAGAGCTTCAGGAACTGGTCGAGCTTAATATATCCACTGTGGATAACTATTTTTTTCATGTTTTTGATCCTTTCGGCCACTTATCCACATGTTGATGAACAGGGCGTTAATTAGTTGTCCGGTATGGCAGAATCACATACAGGCTGCGGCTCTCATCGAGCGGTCTGAGAATAATCGGACTCATCATGCCGGTGAAGGCAATCACGAGCTGCTCACTCTCCACAACCTTCAGTACATCGAGCATATATTTGGAGTTGAAGGAGATGCGCAGCGGCTCGCCTTTGAAATCCATGACTTCCAGCTCTTCACGGACCTTCCCTAGCTCGGAGGAGCTGGAGGAGATCTCCACATCGCCGTTCTCCAGGGTCTGCATCCGGACGATGTTCGTTTTCTCTTCACGGGACAGCAAATAAGCGCGGTCAATCGATTCGCTTAATTTTTTTGTGTCCAAGGTTAGTTCTGTTTTGTAGGTGGTTGGAATAATTCTAGAAGTATCCGGATAAATGCCATCCAGAATCCGCGAATAGAACAGCACTTTGTCGATTTTGAACAGCACCTGGTTATCGGCGACGACAATATCCACCAGCATATTCTGATCAGGGATAATTTTGCTCAGCTCGTTCAGCGTTTTGCCGGCAATGACAATATTCGCGAACTGGATATTCTCTGTACCCTCCAGGTGTGCAGCTCGGGTTGCGAGCCGGTGGCGGTCGGTAGCCGTGAACTTGAATTCATTGTCGGCCAGATTCCACAGAATGCCTGTCAGGATCGGTGTTGTCTCTTGAGTGGAGATGGAGAAGGCGGTCTGCTTGATCATATTCTTCAGCAAATCACCGGGCATGGAGATGGTTTCATTCTCCTCAATGCTTGGCAGAACAGGGAATTCTTCAGGATCGAGACCCACAATCTGAATCTCCGTAGAGCCGGAGGAGATATAGGTCTGGAAGCCTTCTTTAACTTCCATGTGAATTTCTTTGGAGGGAAGCTTCTTGATAATCTCTACGAAAAATTTGGCGGGAAGCACTACGCTGCCCGGCTGCTCTACCTTAACGATCGTCTGGCTGTCATTCTCAGCAGGGATGAAGGATTGAATGGAAATATCCGTATCGCTTGCAGTCAGTGTAACGCCCTGATGGCTAACCTCAAACTTAATGCCGGTCAGAATAGGAATCGTTGTTCTGCTGGAGATAGCCTTGGAGACATGGCCGATGGATTCGTTAAGTTCGTTTTTGAGAATGCTGATTTTCATGATTTCACTCCTAGCTGAAAAATTGGGAATTGGGTGTACGTAAATGCTCTTTGAAACCTGCTCTTAGAAGATGAATTATTATAGTTATTTAATAGTATTAGTAGTAGGGGCTCCGTTTATGTGGATAAGTCGCTAAACAGCATAAAATTAAGCCTACCCACATGTGTATAGATTGTGTATAGGCTCTTTGTTCCTCTTAGGAAGGATTTTTAATTTTCTCCGAAAGATTATTTACCACTTTGTAGAGCTCCTGGTCCACCTTTAATTGCTGCGTAATCTTCTCATGGGCATGGATAACCGTTGTATGGTCGCGTCCTCCGAAGGCCTCGCCGATCTTGGGAAGCGAATAATCAGTTAACTCACGGGAGAGATACATGGCAATCTGTCTTGGAAAAGCTACGGCCTTCGTGCGTTTCCGCGCTTTGAAGTCCTCCATGCGTAAATTGTAGTATTCACCGACTTTTTGCTGAATATCGTTAATGGTGATCATCTTCGGACGGCTCGAAGGGATGATATCCTTCAGCGCTTCGGCTGCCAGATGCGTTGTCACATCCTGGTTCGTCAGAGACGAATAAGCCACTACACGGATCAGCGCGCCTTCCAGCTCCCGGATATTCGTATCGATCTGGTTGGCAATATACATCATGGCTTCATTCGGGATATCCAGGTTCTCCGCCTTCGCCTTCTTGCGCAGAATGGCAATCCGCGTCTCCAGATCGGGAGGCTGAATATCTGTAATCAGTCCCCATTCAAACCGTGAGCGCAGCCGTTCTTCCAGCGTAGGAATTTCCTTCGGAGGCCGGTCGCTGGAGATAATAATTTGCTTGCGTTCTTCGTGAAGAGCATTGAACGTATGGAAAAATTCCTCCTGCGTTGACTCCTTGCCGGCCAGGAATTGGATGTCGTCAATCAGCAAAATGTCAACATTGCGGTACTTGTTGCGGAAGCTTTCGCCGCGGTTATCACGGATGGAGTTGATGAATTCATTCGTGAACTTCTCGGAGGAGATGTAAATCACCTTGTTGTTGGGGTTGTGCTCCAGCACATAATGGCCGATCGCATGCATCAGGTGAGTCTTTCCGAGACCAACGCCCCCATAGAGAAACAGAGGGTTATAGGCTTTGGCCGGCGCTTCGGCTACAGCAAGGGAGGCTGCATGCGCAAAACGGTTGCCTGAACCGATCACGAACGTGTCGAAGGTGTATTTGGGATTGAGCAAATGCGTCTGTGCTTCTTCGCGTGAAACAACGGGAGTAGGCGCACTTTGCTGAACCACAGGCTCAGAGGGCTTGTTCTCCTCAATGACAAATTTGACTTCCACTTGCTGTCCGGTAACTTCATATACCGTTGCTCCTACCAGTTTGGTGTAGCGACTTTCCAGCCATTCTACGGCAAAGGTTGTAGGCGCCGAGATGATAAGAGCCTGGGAATTGAACGTCATGGCCTTGGTGGCCTTGAACCAGGTATCGAAGCTCGGCTTGCTTAGTTTGGTTTGAATAATCGATAATATTTGCTGCCATAATTCGGAAGTATGGCTGTCCACAGACTGTCACTCCTTTAAATCTTCCAAATGTGGCATCAGCCATGAAGTGGAAATGTCGAAGAAAATGGGTTGGTGCTGAATCTTATCCCCAGTATGCAACTTCAAGAGACAAAAAAACATGGATAAATTTGAATTGTTCACAACTTTATCCACAGCTTGTTGATAATTTATTGAACAAACAAATCTATTCACATTCAAAAGTAATACCATCATAGCAAAACGCCCCTTATTTTTCAATGAGCCACGCTATTTTATCCACAAATTCAATCACTTGTGTATAATTTTTAGGCACACCACTACATATTGTTGATAATTTGTTTACGGTTCGACAGTTTCCGCGACTGCGCCAATTTTTTTATACACAGGTTGTGCTCATCTGTGAGCAAAATCTGCCCGGAATTAATCACAGGTGGATAACTGGACAAGCCTGTGGATTATTATTTTGGATGTGTTCCTTTGTGGATAAGCGGTTAAAGTTAGGATTAGTGAGGAGACGGCGCAAGCTGGGGATAAGATTCTGGCTTTCGGGCTGTTCCAAAAAACGAGTGTACAAGGGGAGCAACCTGAAAAAGAGGGAGAAAGAGAGATAGTTGACTTTTGGAGCAAAAATATGTTTAAATATATAAAGGTGTTTTCTGTGAGGATATGTCTCCAAATTAAATTGATAATACTTGTAGATACTGTCCCTACTTTAAGGACGGCTTAGTCCGTTTCTGCTTATATGACAGTAATTAGTTCCTGTAAGGGAGGTGCAATACATGAGACCGACGTTCAGACCAAATGTGAGCAAACGCAAAAAGGTGCATGGTTTCCGCAAAAGAATGAGCACGAAAAACGGCCGCAAAGTGCTGGCAGCCCGCCGCTTGAAAGGCAGAAAAGTTTTGAGTGCGTAAGATAGGCCACTTTGGGACCACTGCTGTGGTCCTTTTTTACGCTTTATTTGCAGAATGCATCAGCTGTTTTTATTTCTCTTCTATATATAGCGCAGAATGGGATGACGCTCAGCGAGCAGATACCCACGCATTACTTCTGCTGCCGCAACAATAAATACTAGGCTCTGCAGGGGATGTTAACGCTACTGCGGGGCTTTTTTTTAAAGGTATCTTCCTTTTGAAGGACTGCAAAGCTGTTTCCACTTGATTATAGATCCACAAACCGTCTGTTTTTGTCAGCAGGGTGTCTCCAGGGCCGCGGGACTAACCGTTTATGGTCTCCCTTGAATGACAATACTAATAATAGAAGATGAAATGCCGGAGCCTGGAGAAATTCCGGTATTTGAATAGGAGATTCCCGTGCACAAAAGTTTACGATTACGAAATCGTGCCGACTTCAGCCGTGTATACCGCCATGGGAAGTCATTTGCGAATCATCAGTATGTAGTATATTGGTTCCCCAGAAGAGAAGTGGAACGATTCCGGGTGGGCATATCCGTCAGCAAAAAGGTCGGGAATGCTGTAGTCCGCAACCGGATGAGAAGGCTGGTCAAAGAGATTGTCCGTCATCACGAGGCGGAAATTGCCGGCAATCTGGATATCGTTTTCATTGTCAGAAAAGGAGCACTCTCCAAAGATTACGCCGAGCTGGAGAAAAGCGTGCTGCATGTGCTGCGCAAAGCCAAGCTGCTCAAGGCTTTACGCAAGTAAAAGAGCCTGAAGAGGGCTTGTTTATTTGTATCCATAATTATGTTATGATTTACGGTGCAATGGAATGTTTATGAGAGGGGTTTTGAAGTGTCTCTAATGAAGACTAAGCGAGGAAAAATGTTTCTTCTCCTCGGGTTAATGGTTCTAATGATCGCTGTTCTGTCGGGATGCTCTCCGTCTGCGACATCAGTGACGCACACTACGGAGGATTTGAAAAATGGAGGCTTCTGGCAGAGTAATGTAGTCTATTATTTCGCCATTGCCCTGGATACTTTTGCGAAATGGTTCAACGGCCAATATGGCCTAGCCGTTCTTGTAATGGTTATTATTGTCCGCACGCTGATTCTTCCGCTTACGATTAAGCAGGTGAAGAGCTCGCGCGCCATGCAGGCGATTCAGCCGGAACTTGAGAAGATTAAGAAGAAATATAAAGATGAGCCCGAAAAGGTTCAGCAGGAAACGATGCGGCTGTTCCAGGAAAACAAGGTTAATCCGATGGCGGGCTGTCTGCCGCTGATTGTGCAGATGCCAATCTTCATCGCCCTATACAACTCGATCTACTACAATCCGGATCTTAGATTACATGACTTCCTGTGGCTGCAGCTCGGCAAACCCGATCACCTGTTCATCCTGCCGGTTCTCGCTGCCGCAACCACCTTCATTCAGACCCGCATGATGACCAAGATGAACCCGGTCCAACAGCAGGGGCCAATGCAGTTCATGATGATGGTCTATCCGGTTCTGATCTTCATCATGTCCTACAATTTCCCGGCTGCTCTGCCTCTGTACTGGGTATACAGCAATATTTACACCATTGTCCAGAACTACTTCTTGTACCGCAACAATGATAAGCACAAAGCAGCACTTGTTGCTGCCAATGCTACGGTAAGTGCAGGCAACAGCAAGGCCAAGGATGTAAACCTGACGAAGAGCAAGAACAGCAACTCTAACGCCCGCAAAGATGTAACTCCTACTGCTAAAGGAAACGGAAGCAATGGGAAGAAGGGGGTCAAAAAGTCAAAATGAGCAAAGTCGTCGCGACAGGGAAAACCATTGAAGAAGCTGTAGAACGGGGACTTAATCAGCTTGGAGTTCACAAAGACCGGGTAACGGTCAACGTACTTGAACAGCCGTCAAAAGGATTCCTTGGATTGATCGGTGCGAAGGGAGCCAAGGTAGAATTGACCTTGATCCCGGAAGCCGCACCGGCATCAGCGGCGAGTGCTCCGCTACTGTCTCAGCAGACAACAAGAGAGAGCAATACAGAGGCGATCAGCGGTGTACCGCGCCAGGATTCCGGACACCCGGTAGAAGAAGCATACGGTCAGGCCGTTCATTTCATTGTAGATGTCGCCAAGAGCATGGGGCTTGAGGTGGAAGTTGAAATTGTTCATGCCAAGGAATCAACTGTTCTGCAAATTTCCGGTCCGGAGCTTGGGCTGCTGATTGGCAGAAGAGGACAAACTCTCGATGCTTTGCAGTATCTGGCTAATATTGTTGCCAACCGGTATTCCGACAGCTTCATCCGGCTCGTGCTGGATGCGGAGAACTTCCGGGAGCGACGTAAGAAGACACTGGAGGAGCTGGCCGACCGTCTGGCCGGGCGTGTGGTGAGGACCCGCAAAGAGGTGGTCCTTGAGCCCATGTCCCCGCAGGAACGCAAGATCATCCATTCCAGATTACAGGATCACAAGCAGGTGAACACCCTCAGCAAGGGTGAAGAGCCGAACCGCCGCGTCGTTATAACTTTGAAGTAGAACCATATGCCGCAATGACTCCTTGACCTATGCGAGGAGTCATTTGTTTTTTGATACCATACCCAGAGGTGAATTACAACATGCTTAGTGACACTATTGCCGCTGTATCGACAGCCTTGGGTGAGGGCGGTATTGCCATAATCCGGGTTAGCGGACCGCAGGCAATTCCCCAAGTAGCCCCCTTGTTCAAAAGCCGCATCCCCCTTACGGAAGCTGAGTCTCATACCGTGCATTATGGACATATCGTGAGTCCGCAGGACGGGGAACAGCTGGAAGAGGTGCTGGTAACCGTCATGAAGGGACCACGCTCTTTTACTACGGAGGATGTGGTGGAGATCAGCGCTCATGGCGGTGTAATCTCTGTAAGAAGAGTAATGGATCTGCTGTTGCAGCAGGACATCCGGCTGGCCGAGCCAGGAGAGTTCACAAAGCGTGCCTTCTTGGGCGGACGGATTGATCTCTCGCAGGCCGAGGCCGTGATAGATCTGATTCGTTCCAAGTCGGACCGGGCCTTCTCGGTTGCCCTCAAGCAGGTTAGCGGCTCATTATCCGCACGTATTCATGAGCTTCGGCACACCCTTATTGAGATGCTGGCCCATATTGAAGTAAATATTGATTACCCCGAGCATGACGTGGAATCCTTAACTGCCGATTTCATCAAGGATAAGAGTCAAGAGGTTATGCAAGGCATAGATAAGCTGCTTCGAACCGCCAATGAAGGAAAGATTCTGCGCGAAGGGATTACGACAGCTATTGTGGGCAGGCCCAATGTTGGGAAGTCCTCACTGCTGAACGCGCTTGCCCGCGACAACAAGGCGATTGTGACCGACATTCCGGGAACAACGCGTGATGTGATAGAAGAGTATGTAACGATTAATAATATCCCTCTGAAGCTGCTGGATACTGCCGGTATCCGTGAGACGATGGATGTGGTGGAAAGAATCGGTGTGGAGCGCTCGAGGGCAGCTTTCAGTGATGCGGATCTGATTCTGCTGGTGCTGAATGCCAATGAGGAGCTTCATGAGGATGAGCTGGCGCTGATGGAACAAATCCACGGTAGACAAGCGCTGGTCATCATGAATAAAATGGACTTACCGTCCCGTCTGGACACGGGGAAGCTGCACTCCTTTTTCGCTGACACGAGTATTGTTCCGATGTCGGTGCTGGAAGAGGAAGGACTCGACACACTGGAAGAGGCGATCTCCGCACTCTTTTTCGGGGGCAAGCTGGAATCGGGCGATCTGACCTATGTAAGCAATGTAAGGCATATAGCCTTGCTTAAGAAGGCACATAAATCTCTACAGGATGCTTATGAAGCAGCGGATATGCTGATTCCTATAGATATGATACAGATTGATGTACGTCTGGCCTGGGAGCAGCTAGGGGAAATTATTGGAGATACGGCAGCTGATTCACTGCTGGACCAGATCTTCTCGCAATTCTGCTTGGGCAAATAAGAAGGAGGAACCGTTATGAATTATGATGGAGGCAGCTATGATGTTATCGTCATCGGCGCCGGTCATGCCGGCTGCGAAGCAGCTCTGGCTGCTGCACGGATGGGCTGCCGCACACTGATGATCACAATTAACCTGGATATGGTGGCCTTCATGCCATGTAATCCTTCGATTGGCGGACCCGCCAAGGGCCATGTGGTGCGTGAAATCGATGCACTGGGCGGAGAAATGGGCCGCAATATAGATAAGACCTTCATTCAGCTGCGAATGCTTAATACAGGCAAGGGACCTGCAGTTCATGCCCTGCGTGCACAAGCAGACAAGTTCCTCTATCAGCATGCGATGAAAGAAACGATGGAGAAGACTGCTAACCTGACACTGCGCCAGGGGATGGTAGAGGAGCTGATCGTGGAGGATGGACGCTGCGCCGGAGTGGTGACGAAGACAGGGACGGTATATCACAGTAAGACCGTTATTCTAACTACAGGGACCTATCTGCGCGGCAAAGTGATTATGGGTGAGCTGACATATGAGAGCGGACCAAATAATCAGCAGCCGTCCGTACGCCTGTCCGAGAATCTACGCGAACTGGGGTTCGATTTGGTCCGCTTCAAGACCGGAACGCCACCGCGTGTCCACAAGGATTCGATTGATTTCTCCAAGACAGAAATCCAGCCGGGCGATGAGAAGCTGAAATTCTTCTCTTTTGAAACCAAATCCTCGGATAATGAGCAGTTGCCTTGCTGGCTGACCTACACCTCTCCGGTTACCCACCAGATTATTAATGACAATCTGCACCGGGCACCGATGTTCACGGGTATTATTGAAGGAACGGGTCCGCGTTATTGCCCTTCCATTGAAGATAAGGTTGTCCGGTTCAGTGATAAATCACAGCATCAGATCTTCCTGGAGCCGGAAGGTAAAAATACATCGGAATACTATGTACAGGGTCTGTCGACAAGCCTTCCTGAGGATGTGCAGCTGGCGGTCCTGCGATCTATTCCCGGCATGGAGAAGGTAGAGATGATGCGCAACGGCTATGCCATTGAATATGATTCCATGGTTCCTACGCAGCTCTGGCCATCTCTGGAAACCAAACGTCTGCCAGGACTATTCACTGCAGGACAAATCAACGGAACCTCTGGTTATGAGGAAGCGGCAGGGCAAGGTGTAATTGCCGGAATCAATGCAGCGCGTAAAGTACAGGAGAAAGAGCCAGTGGTGCTGGACCGTTCGCAGGGCTATATTGGCGTTCTAATCGATGATCTTGTCACTAAGGGAACGAATGAACCTTATCGCCTGCTGACTTCCCGCGCGGAATACAGGCTGCTGCTCCGTCATGATAATGCGGATCTCCGCCTGACACCAATCGGCTATGACATTGGGCTGATTACAGAGCAGCGCTATGAAGCCTTCCTTGATAAGAAAGGCCGGGTCGACCGTGAGATTATCCGTCTGCAGGAGACGAAGGTTAAGCCGATTCAAGTGAATGAAGCTCTAGCCAGTTATGGATCTGCACCAATTGTTGACGGAAGCAACCTGCTGACCTTAATGCGCCGCCCTGAGATCGCCTACAGCTTCGTGGATATCATCTCTCCTTCTCCAGAAGAACTGGATGAAGAGATGAAGGAGCAGGTGGAGATCCAGATTAAGTATGCCGGCTATATTGAGAAACAGCTCCTGCATGTGGAGAAGCTGCAGAAGATGGAGCAGAAGAAGATCCCTGACGATATCAACTATAATGAGATTCATGGACTGGCGATGGAGGCACGGCAAAAGCTGACCAAAATCGCTCCAATCTCCATTGGGCAGGCTTCGCGTATCGGAGGCGTTACCCCGGCAGATATCTCAATCCTGCTGGTCTATCTGGAGCACTACAACCGTGTAACAGCGGCGAAAGGATAATTTATGGATACAACGGTAGCCGAGTTCACCTCCCTGCTCAAGGAGCATGGGCTGGAACTCTCAATGAAGCAGCTTGAACAATTTGAACTCTATTATCAGGAGCTGATTTCCTGGAATGAGAAGATGAATCTAACCGGAATCACAGAACGGAGCCAGGTATATACTAAGCACTTCTATGATTCTTTATCTTTAGCCTTCTACGTGAATATGCAGGAGACGAAGAGTCTTGCTGATATCGGATCAGGGGCAGGGTTCCCTGGAATTCCGCTAAAAATATGCTTCCCTGATCTCAAGCTGACGATTGTGGATTCACTTAGCAAACGGATCACTTTCTTGCAGCATGTCTGTGATACCCTGGGGTTGAAGGGTGTAAAGCTTATTCACGGCCGGGCAGAGGATGTCGCCAGACAGTTTGTTCACCGGGATGCTTATGATGTAGTCACTGCCCGTGCGGTGGCGCGCTTATCGCTTCTGAATGAATTCTGTCTGCCGTTCACCCGCAAGGACGGCATCTTCGCTGCCATGAAGGGGAGTGATCCGACGGAGGAATTGCAAGAAGCCAAGCGCAGCTTCAAGGAACTGCGTGCTGAACTGCATAAGGTAGAATCCTTCAGTCTGCCAGTGGAAGAATCTTCCCGGCATATTATTCTTGTACGTAAGACTGGGGCCACCCCCTCCAAGTATCCGCGTAAGCCGGGCGTACCTGCGAAATCACCGCTCATCTAATTGTTTCACGTGAAACAACATTTGACAGTCTTCTGTTATACTGGATCAAGCTCATGCGAATGTGAGCTTGATCTTTTTTTGATAGATAAGAATTTATATGTTTGGGGTTGTTTCGTGGAAAGCTGGGTCAATTCGGGTGGGTTTGCAGGAAAAATAGGTCATTATGGAGAATAGGATTATTAGTGGAAAAGTGATAGAATAATATAGTAAGACTTTTAATAGATGTGATCAGAATGAATGCTAGGCCGTCTTTAAGAGAAGTGGCTAAGAATTACTTATGGATACTTTTCTTACGCTGTACGATAAGCTTTTCGCAGGAAAGGTTAAGAAGATCGTACTATAACGAAATTAGGTGGTTATGAACGGAATGAAAGAACAATTCACCAAGCTTTTTGGATTTACTGAGCGGAGCAGCGGAGAAGAAGTCAAACAAATCCCAGTTCATGAGGTCATCAGCAGTCCTTATCAGCCACGGACTATTTTTGATGATGAGAAGATAGAAGAGTTGTGTCAGACTATCAAAACTCATGGAGTAATCCAGCCCATCGTTGTGCGTATGCGTGATTCCCAGTATGAGATTATTGCAGGCGAAAGACGCTGGCGGGCGGTTAAAAAGCTGGGCTTGGACACCATTCCGGCGCTTGTCCGCGAATTCAATGATTCACAGGCTGCGTCCATCGCACTGATAGAGAACTTGCAGCGTGAGGGCTTAACCTCTATTGAAGAGGCGATCGCGTATCAGAAGCTGATTGACTTGCATCAATTGACCCAGGAGAGTCTGGCTCAGCGGCTTGGTAAAAGCCAATCCACCATTGCCAACAAAATCCGCTTGCTGAATTTGCCTGAACAGGTCAAGACGGCATTAATGGAAAGAAAAATCACCGAGCGCCATGCACGCTCACTCTTGTCGCTGGACACGGAGGAGATGCAGCTTAAGGTTCTGGCAGAGATTATTTCAAAGGAATTAAATGTAAAACAAACGGAAGCACGTATCGCCTTCTACAAGGCTGTTACTCAGACCAAAAAATCAAAACGGACCTCCTATACCAAAGATGTTCGTCTCGCTCTTAATACAATTCGGCAATCTATAGACATGGTGACCGGTTCAGGAATGGAGATTAAGACCTCCGAGAATGACCGCGGAGATCATTATGAGATTGTGATCCAAATTCCAAAACGATAAATGGAAACAAAAGCTGAAGGCGGCCCTGAGGTGTTGGCCGCCTTTTCTATGACTAGCTTCGAACGTTATCACATATACACTCTAAGGATAAGTTGTTGTCTAATTGTTATTTATCTACATCTCCGCAAAAGTGATGCCGTAGATCAAGATTATTATGCCGTTAACAACTATGAACTACAAGATGATTCTTTCTAAACAATTCGAGGTGAAATAAGTGTCCAAGATTATTGCCATAGCAAATCAAAAAGGCGGGGTAGGTAAAACAACAACCTCTGTGAACCTGGGTGCCAGCATGGCTACTCTGGGGAAGAGAGTGCTGCTTGTTGATATTGATCCGCAAGGCAACACTACGAGCGGCGTTGGCGTCAACAAAGCGGATGTAGAGAATTGCATTTATGATATTCTTATTAATGAAGTGGATCCACAGGAAACGATTCAGGAGACCCGGATTGAAGGCCTTCATATTATTCCGGCAACCATTCAGCTGGCAGGAGCAGAGATCGAGCTGGTCTCTACGATATCGCGGGAACTGAAGCTGAAGAAGGCGCTGAATGCAGTTAAGGCGAATTATGATTACATCATCATAGATTGTCCTCCATCATTAGGGATTCTTACCATTAACTCTCTAACGGCTGCAGACTCAGTGATTATCCCTATACAATGCGAATATTATGCGCTTGAAGGATTAAGCCAGTTGCTCAATACTGTAAGACTGGTTCAGAAGAATCTTAATCCGCATCTCAAAATAGAGGGAGTATTGCTCACGATGCTGGATGCCCGGACCAACCTGGGAATTCAGGTGATTGAAGAAGTGAAGAAATATTTCCAAGAAAAGGTATACCAAACGATTATTCCGCGTAATGTACGCTTAAGTGAAGCCCCTTCACACGGGCAGTCAATTATTACCTACGACTCCCGTTCCAAGGGAGCGGAAGTATATTTAGAGTTGGCAAAGGAAGTGATCTCTTATGAGTAAGCGCTTAGGGAAAGGCTTGGATGCATTAATACCTTCTCTGTCGATCAACGAAGACGATAAGGTATTAGAGATTCCATTAACGCAGCTCAGAGCCAATCCTTATCAGCCGCGCAAGGATTTCAATGAAGAGGCTATCCAGGAGCTTGCAGAATCCATACGGCAGCATGGAGTGATCCAGCCGATCATTGTTCGCAGTGTGTTGAAAGGGTATGAGATTATTGCCGGGGAACGCAGATTCCGGGCCTCGCAATATTGTGGTAAAGCTACGATTCCGGCAGTGGTCCGCAGCCTCAGCGATCAGCAGGTAATGGAGATTGCCCTTATAGAGAACTTGCAGCGTGAGAATCTTAACGCGATGGAAATAGCAGTTGCTTATCAAGGGCTGATGGATCAATTCTCACTGACACAGGAAGAGCTTTCTCTTAAAGTCGGAAAGTCCAGATCGCATATCGCCAACTTTTTGCGGCTGCTTAGCTTGCCGGAAGAAGTAAAGGATTATGTTTCACGTGGAACAATTTCGATGGGACATGCCCGGGCAATTGTGGCTCTGAAAGATCCAGAGGTCATTAAGCAATTGGCTGCACAATGTGTAGAGCTTCAGTGGAGCGTTAGAGAACTGGAAGAGGTAGTTAAAAATCTCGACCGCAAACCTGCTAACGGGATCAAGGCCAAGGTCGTTAAGCGCGATCCTTATATTGACAATGTAGAGGAAGTATTACGGGAGCGGTTCAAAACAACGGTCAAAATCAAACAAGGCAAGGAAAAAGGGAAAATCGAATTAAACTATTACAGTGCCCAAGACTTGGAAAGATTACTGGAGTTGCTGGGGAACTGATTTGGATATTTGTACCGAAGACATATCCTGAGATATCCTTAATACGGATATGGAGGGGTATGTTTTTTAAATCGAAAAGAAGGAGGGTGGAAGATGGAGAAACTGGTATATCTCGATCACGCAGCCACTTCGTGGCCCAAGCCACCGGAGGTGGCTGCAGCAATGGTGGAGGCCTTGGAGCTGTCAGGGGCTAATGCTGGGCGGGGCAACCACTCACTGGCTATCGGTACGGGGCGGGTATTGGTTCGTGCACGAATGCTGTTGGCAGAGTTGTTTGGTATAGCGAATGCCCAGGATATTGCGTTCACTCATAATACAACTATGGGGCTAAATATGGCTATTAAGGGTACACTTCAACCAGGAGATCATGTCGTGTCAACGATGACGGAGCATAACTCTGTGCGCAGACCCTTGGAGTATTTGCGCCGGAGCATCGGGATTGAAGTCGATTATATACAGGCAGACCGCGAGGGCCAAATCAACCTTCAGGAGCTTCAGCGATCTCTGCGTCCTAACACCCGAATGGTGATCTGCAATCATAGCTCCAATCTGCTGGGGAGTATTCTGCCGATTGGGGATATCGGCGATGTTGTGAAATCGCATGGGGCTGTATTCCTGGTTGATGCAGCTCAGAGTGCAGGGGCGCTTACTATTGACGTGGCGGCCATGAATATTGATCTGCTGGCATTTCCGGGACATAAAGGGCTGCTCGGTCCACAAGGGACCGGGGGGCTGTATATCTCTCCTGGGCTGGATCTGGAGCCGCTGATGCATGGAGGGACTGGCAGCCAGTCGGAGAATAGCGAGCAGCCCAATGTTCGTCCGGACCGTTATGAGGCAGGGACACAGAATGCCGTTGGAATAGCCGGTCTGCTGGCTGGCGTGAAGGCGGTTAAGGCACTGGGAGTGGAACAGATTCATATGCAGGAATGGAAGCTGACACAGCTCTTGATGGAGGGCCTAGCTGCTATTCCGGGCATGCGGGTTTTGGGTCCAGCGCCAGGCGCTCCGCGTAGTGGGATTGTGGCTTTTGTTGTAGAGGGGCAGGAGTCGGCGCATATTGCCCACCGGCTGGACCGCGAATACCAGATTGCCGTACGGGCAGGAATGCACTGTACACCGCTGGCCCATCAAGCAGCGGACACTCTGGATAGCGGAGCGGTAAGGGCGAGCGTGGGAGTAAGCTCCACGGAAGCGGATGTTCAGCGGCTGCTGTTAGCCATGGAGGAAATGTATGGCGTATCACACTCAAGCTAATAAGTGAATAAGGATTCAGGTGGATTATACAGGTCGGTATCGTTGCAGCGTGGGAATTCTTATTTTTGTATAAAGGGTGATTCAACATGTCGGAGTTAAATGAAATCATAAACGAGTATTTATCGGCATTCATCATGAGCTTTGCCGGGGTAATCATATTGATGGCCATTCTGATGCTCGTCCAGGGTGCCAAGCTTCGTAAAATGCGCAGCCGGTATGAAGCCATGATGAGCGGGAATGGAATCGAGGATCTGGAGAATCTGCTGGTCAACCTGAAGAATCAGGGGGACATGCTGGAGGAGACTCAGCAGGAGCAGAAGGCGCTGCTTGAAGCGGCACATACCAAAATGCGCGGCATGAAGTCGAAGGTGGCCATGAAGCGCTATAATGCTTTTGGAGAACGAGGTAATGACCTGAGCTTCTCGCTTGCCATTCTGGATGACAACCATAGCGGAATTGTGCTGAGCAGTCTGCACAACCGCGAGAACTCATATATCTATGCAAAGCCGATTGAAAAGGGAGAGTCCCCTTATGCTCTGTCACCGGAGGAGAAGGAAGTTATTGCTCTCGCGTTGCAGCAGATCTAGCATGCAGGTTCCACTGCTTCAAGGCAGAGTACAGGCTGGATGAAATAATATCCGACAAGCGCATCACCAGGCTTAATCTGGTGTTTTGCAATACGAAGTATTCCATGAATCCTCCCACATTAACGATGCCGGTCAAATGGATATCGCCAACAGGGGGAAGCTGCTTGTTGACCCCTGCGCCGGGACGCAGCGGACCTTCAACCACCTGGATGCAGCCAACGCTAGTGGACTGGCCGAGGCAGGCGTCAATGGCGATGATGAACGGGTTGGCATGCTTTTGGTACACAAGGTTAACTGTCTCTTCCAGGTTAATGGCATGTACCGGCTCCTCCAGCGTTCCGTAGAGATGGAACAGCGGACTGTGGAAGCGGGCCAGTGTCGTGCCGACCAGGGGGCCAAGTGAATCGCCGGTCGAGCGGTCTGTGCCCACGCAGATAATGACAATGGGCGTATCTGGACGGGTGCGCGAAAAGTGGAACAGCAGACGGTGGGTAATGGCAGAATAGATATTGGGGTCGGCATGTGATATTTTTAAACAAGATGGTTCTTGTAGTGGTGGAGCTTTGGAAGAGAAATTCATATAATCGTCCTTTCTGAGGCAGCGACTGCAAATCACGGGAAAATCAGCTGAATAAGCGGTCAGGCTGCTGATTATGCAAGGCTTACGTCCGCGGGAGCGTGTTCTGATGATCCTAGTATATGGATGGAAGTGGTTTTTTATACTATGGCGGCAATAGATAGGACCAATAGCCCAGGGGAGGCGTGGAGTGTGGAGGAGGAACTGCTGATAGCGTTTGATTCGACCCAGCAGGCGCTGCGCGCCGAGATGCTGCTTGAATATGCGGAGATTGAAATCGATATCTTCCCTACGCCCAAGGAGATCACTGCCGGCTGTGCGATGTCGATTCAATTCTCCCGGAGTGCACTGGAAGAGGTGCGGGTCATTGTAGCAGAGCAAAGTATAGAGATCCGCGGGATCTATGCCAAAGCTGCTGAGGGAGACGGTTATATAGAGGTAGGGGAAGAAGGAGGGGTTAGATGAATAACTGGCTGCTCGAGACAACAAGCGGAGAAGCCCTCGAGGAAGCTGCGCGCTTCAAGGATAAGGTATGGGACTGGCTAAGCAATGCGGATATGTGGGCCGCGGTGCTGTTTGCCGGGATACGGATTCTGCTAATTTTCATTCTGACCCGGGTGATTATCAAAGTGGTCTCCAATGTGATTGACCGGTCTCTTGAGCGGGAGACGAGGGGGAGGGCATTAGTCAATAACCGGCGCTTCTCTACAGTTGGCGGACTGATGAAGAATGTGGTTACCTTCTTCTGTAACTTCACCATGATTCTGCTGGTTCTGTCGGAGTTCAACTTCGATCTGAAGCCGCTGCTTGCCGGAGCAGGGGTAGTCGGGCTCGCTATAGGGTTCGGCGCACAAAGTTTAGTCAAAGATGTGATTACGGGCTTCTTTATTATTTTTGAGGATCAGTTTGCAGTCGGGGATGTTATCCAGAGCGGGACTTATAAGGGAACGGTAGAGATGATTGGCCTGAGAACGACCAGACTGGTAAGTGCTACGGGCGAGGTACACATCATTCCTAACGGCACGATTGTTAATGTGACGAATTATTCGCTGGCGAATGCACTTGCTGTAGTTGATGTTCCGGTCAAAATCGAACGCGGGCTCGAAGCCACTCTGTCCCTAATCGGCGAGGCGCTTCAGGGCATCGAGGAACGCAGCTCCAGTGTCATTGCCTACCCTAATATTCTGGGAATTCAGTCGATGAGCACCTCTGAGTATGTCATCCGCATAGCGGCGAATTGCCTGCCTAATGCCAGAGATGCCGCCGAACGGCAGATTCAGAATGATATCAAGCATGCTCTGGAGAAACAGAGCGCCCTGGAGGCCGCTAAGGCCGAACAGGAGGCGCTTGAGCAGGCGGAGAGAGAGGCAGCCCGCAGAGCCCGTGAGGAGCAGGAGGCCAGCCCAAGAAGGCAGATGGCAGCTGCGCAAGAGGCAGAGGAGGGGGAAGAGTAATGGAACGCAAGGTATTCGGGCTGGGTGATATTGTGCAGATGAAGAAGCAGCACCCGTGCGGAACGAACGAGATGGAGATCATCCGTATGGGAATGGATATCCGGATTAAGTGCACCGGATGTCAGCACAGCGTCCTCATTCCCCGCGCCAAATTCGAGAAGAATCTCAAGAAGGTCCTACATTCAGCGGATAGTGGAGCAGTGAATGATTAAGCTGGCGCAGGAAGCGAAGCGTAAATGAATAACGCTTGCAATTGTGAGCTTGGCATGATATGATAATTCTTGCTGCGGAGAGGTACCCAAGAGGCCCAAGGGGGCTGACTCGAAATCAGTTAGGCGTGTCACAGCGTGCGTGGGTTCGAATCCCACCCTCTCCGCCACTTCAGCAATTATATTCTTAAATGATGAGACCTCCGTTCTGATACGGGGGCTTTTTTGTGTCTAAATGCTTCATTGTTCAGCCTTATATAGAGAGAACGCAAAAAGAGAGACCTTCGCAGGTCTCTCTTCCAGAGGCAGTACATCAATGACGTTCGGATATCTCTGTCTATAGCTACTACTGCGATAGGGTAATGCCAAAGCTGTTACTCCTTTTTACAGAGCCAGCTTCACTCTCCCCGGGTACGATAGCTGCTGAATTCAGAATCCCTGTGATCGTGTTCGTCTTCGACGTTCAACGGAACCACACCTCTCTTTTGTACTGCCTGGGTATAGTATGTGCAGTCTTTAGTGTTTTATACCTGGCTGCTGAAATTAATGGACACGGGCTTTCTCGACCTTTTTCCACTTGCGGTTCTGGTTGGTGGTCTCCGGGAAGGTGTCGCCTTTCTCCATTGTGATCCGCTTCGGATTCTGAATCTCCGTGTGGAAGCTCCGCGCTTCGCCTACTTCGGTGTAAACGCCCGGGTTGGGGGCTTTGTCGCCCTTTTCATACTCAGTCTGTTCGCCCATTGGTGAATAACCTCCTGTTATCGAATGATGAAGCTGTTATATTGTGGCCCTGACGTTGAGGGATTACTCTAGGGTTCTTACGGAATCCGGCAACAGTTTTTTCTTGGGCTCCAGCATCTGGTACGTATTAATAAAACTTGCAATCCTCTGCTGGGTTTGGTATATTGATTTGGTGCGAGTCTATGTTTGTGCTCGTTCCTTGCTCCTGACCTGATCAGGGGCCGCAGACCATAAGGAGGTGAAAATTATGCGCAAATATGAAGTCATGTACATTATTCGTCCTGACATTGAACAAGAAGCCGTTCAAGCAGCAGTCGAAAAATTCCAAGGCATCATCTCCAACGGCGGAGAAATTACAAAGCACGACGTGCAAGGTAAACGCCGTCTTGCGTATGAGATCAAGAAACATCGTGATGGCGTTTTTGTTTTGGTTAACTTCAGTGCAGAACCTGCAGTAGTTACTGAACTTGAGCGTATCATGAAGATTTCTGACGAAGTAATTCGTTATCTCATTACGAACGACGTTGCCTAAGATATTGACAAGCTTTGTAACGAATCGCGCTATTAAGGAGGGGACCTAATTGTTGAACCGTATCATTCTGATCGGTCGGTTGACCCGTGACCCGGAACTTCGTTATACTCCTGCTGGTGTTGCCGTAACACAGTTTACGCTTGCCGTAGACCGTAACTTTACGGGCCAGAACGGTGAACGCGAAGCGGACTTTATCCCGGTAGTAACCTGGAGACAGCTGGCTGAGACCTGTGCCAATTACTTGCGCAAAGGAAGACTGGCAGCCGTGGAAGGACGCATCCAAGTACGGAATTACGAGAATAACGAAGGCAAACGTGTATACGTTACTGAAGTTATTGCCGATAATGTCCGTTTCCTGGAATCCGCGCAGAGCCGTGAAGGCGGAAATGCATCAAGTGGTGGAAGTATGCCTGAAGAGCCAGCCTTCGGTGGCGGCGGTAACGGCGGGAACAGTGCTCGCGGAAATGGAAGTAACAATAATTTCTCGCGTAACAACAATACCCAAGATCCTTTTTCGGGCGATGGAAAACCGATCGATATATCGGACGATGATTTGCCATTTTAATAAGGAAGGACTGAACTGAACATGGCTTTCAAACCAAGAGAAGGTGCGGACAACGACAAAAGACCGGCACGTCGTGGTGGACGCAACAAGCGTAAAAAAGTGTGCTATTTCACTGTGAACAAGATTACTCACATTGATTATAAAGACACTGAGCTTCTTAAGAAGTTCATCAGCGAACGCGGAAAGATTTTGCCGCGTCGTGTAACTGGTACAAGTGCAAAATACCAACGCGCTCTGACTATTGCTGTAAAGCGCTCGCGTCAAATCGCGCTGCTGCCTTACACAACAGAATAGGACGTTTTATGAAGCAGCCGGCTATGCCGGCTGCTTTTTTTCTTTTAAATAGAATTTATAGGACGATAAAAACGGGATTACCTGGGTGATGAACTGCTTCACCTATAATTGACAAATGGATTCCAGATGTAGTAAATTACAGGTATCCTATAACTAAAGGGGAAATATTGATGTTGGTGAGCGTTCTTAACTAAGCAATTTCATATCGTTCCGGCTGAAGCCGCCGCATGCTCTGATTTTGCCAGGGGCATGTCTTGTTAGAGTCTGTCCTGGCGACATCTCTGACTGATTAGACCGCGGGCTGCTGGAATGAATGATTTAGTTAAGAACACACGCGAAGCGTCATGATGGCCTCTTGATCCGGCTATTGTTCTCTTTGTGATTAACCGTGCTCTTGCAGCACGGTTTTTTCTGTTTTCAGGTGTCCTCCCGAAAGGGGCGGGCCTCTGAGGCAAAGAGAAAAAGTAGCAACAAAAAGAGGGCGAAGACTGCCGTGGTGGCGGTTCTTTGCCCTCTTTTTGCGTTATGCGCAGTTGATTAGGATAAGAAATATACTTGTATACAAGGGGGAACTTAGATTGAATCTGCAGAGTCTGCACACATTGGAATATGAGACAATTAAGCAGGAATTGATGCGTCATGCGGTATCTTATGAGGGAAGAAGGTATGTCAGAGAGCTTCAGCCGATGATCTATCTGCCAGCGATACACAGGGCGCTTGAAGAGGCGCAAGAAGCGAAGGAGCTGCTGGAGCGCGGAGCAAGTGTGCCGATTCCCTCGCTGGAGGGCATTGAATGGGTGCTGTCACTGCTCGGGACCGGCTATATGTACAATGAGCAGGATTTCACCGCAGTCTTGCTGTTTCTGAACAGCTGCGGGCAGCTCAGGAAGTATATGGCCGCCAAGGAGCAGATAGCGCCGCGTATCGCCGCATACGGGGCATCGCTTCAGGAGCTGAATGGGGTCCGGGACGAGATAGAACGGTGTATCCGGCTGGGCGTCATCGATGACCAGGCCAGCAAAGGGCTGGAACGGGTCCGCAAAAGGCTGGCGGTTGCCAAGGAGCGTCTGCACCGGAAGCTGGACAGTATCATGAACCGCCACAAGTCCATTTTGCAGGAAAGTCTGGTCAGTATGCGCGGCGGGCGGTATGTCATCCCGGTGAAACGGGAGTATCACAAGCAAATTAAGGGCTCGGTGCTGGACCAGTCTACCAGCGGGCTGACGGTATTCGTGGAGCCGGATGAGGTGGCCTCATTACAGGGAGAGATTGAGCTGCTGACTGCTGACGAGGCCCGTGAGGAAGGAATAATCCTGAGTATGCTGACAGGGCTGTTAGAGCAGGAGCAGGCCGCTATCCGGCTGAATATTGAGGTAACTGGTATGTATGACTTTATTTTCGCCAAAGGGAAGGTTGCCCGGGTAATGGATGCGGGGCCAGTTGCGCTGAACGAACGCGGTTATGTGAGGATGAATGGAGGCCGGCACCCGCTGCTGAAGGATATGGTGCCGGTCAGTCTGGAGTTGGGCCAGGGATATAAATCGCTGATCGTAACCGGGCCGAATACTGGTGGTAAGACGGTTGTGCTCAAAACCCTGGGTCTGCTCGTATTAATGGCACAGTCCGGCCTGCTGGTACCGGTTGATCCCGGCAGTGACTTCGCTGTCTTCACCAATGTAATAAGCGTTATCGGAGACGGACAAAGCCTCACACAGTCCCTAAGCACCTTCTCGGCACAGATGAAGAGTATTGAAGGAATGCTCTATGATGCTGGCAGAGGCGTGCTGCTGCTGATTGATGAGCTGGCTGCCGGTACAGACCCGGGTGAAGGGTTCGCGCTGTCCATCGCGATTCTGGAGGAGCTGAACCGAAAGGGGGCTAATATCGTGGTAACGACTCACTTCAATGAGCTGAAGGCCTTCGCGGCGGCAACGGCAGGCTTCGAGAATGCGCGCATGGAGTTTGACAAGAATACTCTGCAGCCGCTGTATAAGCTAACGATTGGTGAAGCTGGCGAGAGCTACGCGCTGCAGATCGCCGAGAAGCTGGGTATTATCCATTCCGTCATCGAGCGGGCGAAACAGCTTGTGACAGAGCAGCAGGGACACAGAGGCAGCCTCAACCCGTGGAAGGACGCTATCAGAGCTGCACAGAGGGCTAAAGCAGCTGAAGCTGAGATACCCGCAAGAGCGGGTAGAACGGCTGACGGAGAAGACAGTGCATCACAGGAGACGAATGCTCCGGCACCTGAATTTGCGGTAGGGGATGCTGTCTATGTCAGCTCTCTGGGGCGCACTGGAATTGTCTATGAGAAGAAGGACAGCCGGGGTAGGGTCGGAGTGATGATTCAGAAGCAGAAGATGAGCATTAACCATAAGCGGTTGAAGCCTTATCTGTCCAAGGAGGAGCTGTATCCCGAGGATTATGATTTTGATATTATTTTTGAGAGCAAGGAGACCCGGAAGAAGCGTAAGCTGATGCGGAAAAAGCATGTGGAGGGCCTGAGCATCATCCATCCGGGAGAGGAAAATTAAGGCACTGCTGTGACTGAAGTCTGCCCGTCAGGGCAGGCTTTTTTTAGTATCGGAAGGGTTCTTGGCTGCCCCGGAATAAATTAAAGACTTCACATTACAGCGAATATTGTATATCCTCTATAATGTGGAATAATTAATTGTCCATAATCTGCATAATAGGCATTACAGTAAAATCTAGTGAAGAAACCGCTTACATTACTGTGTGATCCAACCCGGGAGGGAAGAAATATATGTCAAACCGACTCATCGGCAGACTGATGCTACCGCTTGCGCTCTTGGTGGCATTGTCGGCATGCAATGGGCCAAGCCCGGCCGTCAAGAATGTTGTGGCGCGCTTTAGCGAAACAGCCGATGAACCCATTACAGGCGGGACTGTGACCTTTGGCTACCCGTCCTCTTTTCAAGGTATCTTTGAACCGGCATTCTTCGAAGGAGAAGATGATTCCAATGTGCTGGAGTTCACCACTGAGGCTATGTTCACCGTGAAGGATGATTTGTCCACAGCTCCTAATATCGCCAGCTGGCAGGAGTCCGAGGATCATACGGTGTTCACATTTACCATTAAACCAGGGGTCCGCTGGCATAATGGGGATGAGCTGACGGTGGAGGATTGGAAATTTGCCCTGGAAACTATCGCCAGCCCGGAGTATACGGGTTCCCGATACTATAGCGTTGAGATGATCAAGGGAGCAGAAGCGTACCACCAGGGCCAGGCGAAGGAAATTACAGGGCTTAAAGTGATGGACCCGTATACGCTGCGCATTACAATGAATTCAGCACGGGTGAACGTGATTGATAGTCTGTGGGCCTACCCCATGAACAAGCGGTATTTCGAGGGAGTGGCCGTTAAGGACATGATGGACAGCGATCAGGTGCGCAAGCAGCCAATTGGCACAGGTCCGTTCATGGTAAGTAGCATTATACCGGGCCAGACGGTGGAAATGAAACGGTTCGATAATTATTACAAGGGCGCAGCGCTTCTGGATGGGATTACTTATAAGGCAATCGACAGCAAGGATATCACCGCTCTGCTGGAAGCAGGAACTGTCGATATGGCGGCTTTACCACGTGATGCCTATGAGGCTGCAGGGCAATTGGATAATGTAGAGATTAGGGTCACACCGGGAATGTCGTTTGAATATATCGGGTTCAAATTTGGACACTGGGATGAGACAGACGGTCAGGTGGTGATGGATAATCCCAAGTTCCAGGATAAGAGCCTGCGTAAGGCAATGTATTATGCAATTGACCGGCAAGGGATTCTAAATAAATATTCCTATGGCTTGGGAACGCTTATCGAGACGCCTATTCCAAGTTCCAGCTGGGCCAAGATCGCAGATGAGGAGATCGATACCTACCCTTATTCTCCCGAAAAGGCCGGTCAGCTTCTGGATGGGGCCGGGTATCTGGATATGGACGGGGATGGACTCCGCGAAGATCCCGGCGGCAAGAAGCTCGTTATTCACTATGATGCCATGAGCGGCAGCAAAACGGCTGAGGCGCGGACGGCAGCCATTCTTCAGAATTGGCGTGATGTCGGGCTGGATGTGCGGCTCAGCGGAGGAAGCCTGAAGGAGCTGAATGCCTTTTATGAATCGGTGGAGTCGGATGATCCGGCAGTGGAGCTGTTCAACGGCGTGTGGGGACTGGCCAGCGACCCTGATCCTTCGGGCTTATGGCGGGCTACGGATTCGTGGAATTACTCCCGGTGGACCTCGAAGCGCAGTGAGGACCTGATCCGGGAAGGAGTCAGCCTGAAGGCGTACGATAAGGACTTCCGGAAGGAAATCTATTATGAATGGCAGAAGCTGATCAATGATGAGGTTCCGATGATCTTTTTCGCTGAACGCTCGGATATTACTGCGGTGAATAAGCGCCTGCAAGGGGTAACAATGAATGCTTTAAGCAATATCATCGATCCGCAGAGCTGGTGGATTAAGGATACTGAATAAACTGTGGAGGACGGTCTGGATTGCTGCGTTAAGTGGCTGAACAGACTGTCTTTTTTTTATTTTTTTCCCTGAAAAAGAATCAAAACGCCATTTGCTGCGTCATATACTTTATGGAATATAAGCGGCCTAAGTGTCAAAGTTGTCGTTATTTGTTGTTTCTTTTTAGTGGTGAAGTGATTACAATAGAAATATTGTTTATGTGTCAAAGCCGTTTCCCAGGTTTATTCTACAATTAGAACGACCCGAATCCCGGAAAGGGGGGAATAATACCATCTGAAGCAGGGCGGCGTACAGCAGCTAGAACAGCCCACTCATGACTGCCCTGGAAGCCCAGGCGGCCATTGTAAATAGATTACGTTCATAATATGTACATTCCACCATAAAGAAGGAATCAAAAATGATGAATAAGCTTAAAAAAATAAAGAAAAGATATATTGCGCTCATTCTGGTACTGGTGATTGCTGCAGGAGCGTTTCTGTTCCAGAAGCCGCTTGCTGTGCTGGCCTTTGACCTCTTTTTATCCGATCAGGTAGAGAAGAAGCTGACGGATGAATCCTTTGTGCCTCTGGAGAATAACACCACCAAAAATCCGACAACCGTTAAGGCCGAACCCGTGGCACTCAAAAACGATCCGTTCTCTCTGATGCTGCTGGGTACAGATCAGCGGAAGAATGAAACCGCACGCTCAGATACCATGATGTATGCGGTGATCCGGCCGGAGGATTATAAGATTCTGCTGATCTCCGTACCCCGGGATACCTACACTGAAATTATTGGATACAAGGATAATAAGAAAGATAAAATTACACATGCTTATGCGTTCGGCGGACAGCAAATGTCCAAGGATACACTGGAAGCGCTCCTCGGCCATGATATTCAATATTATGCCACCATTAACTTTCAGGGGTTGAAGGATGCTGTCGATGCCATTGGCGGTGTGCCGCTCCCGATCAAGAAGGATATTGTCAATAAAGGCAAAGACCATGAGAAATTCACAATTAAGGCCAATAAGTCGAACTACAGCGGCGAAGAGGCACTTAACTATACCCGCTACCGTGAGGATAGCGACTTCAACCGGACCAAACGTCAACAGGTCTTTATTGATGTCGTAGCGAATAAAATGTTATCGATCAGCCAGATCGGCAATATCCCTGAACTGCTGGATATCATGGGCGACAATTTCAAAACGGATATTCAGCCCTCAATGATCATCAGTCTGGCTAAGAAGTTCATGGGCGGCAAGGATATGGATATCTCCAGCTTCACGGTGATGGGCGAAGGCAAACGGATGGACGGGATCTATTACGATATCGTGAACGAAGAGGATCTGACTAAAGCCAAGGCCCTGATCGACAACTGGATGAATCCCAGTACACCTGTTGACCAGCTGATTGAACCAGGCAAGGCCGGCAATGCGCTTGAGCCTTCGGCCACACCCGCAGTACAGTAAGGATCAGACCGGATATTCTTGACCCGTTATAAAAACAGCAGCCATTCCCGCAAGGTTAATGGCTGCTGTTTACTGTCTTCATGCTATAATGGAATGGAACTTATTGCTGTAGGCAGACGTATAACTACGGTGGGCTTTAGTGCAAGGAAGGTAAAGTAGCATTCCTTCGGAATTCTTTGAGGAGGATCAAGAGATGAATATTGCGTTTTTTTTACTTCCGAAGCAGGAGGTCGCATGTGTTACCATGGATTCCACGCTGCGGCAGACCCTGGAACGGATGGAGTTTCACCGCTATACAGCAGTGCCGATCCTGAACCGCAACGGAGAATATGCCGGAACGGTTACAGAAGGGGATCTGCTCTGGTATATGAAGGATTCGGGCGGCGCGGTCACTTTTGAGAATGCTTCCAAATTTCTGCTTAAGGATGTCCCGCTGCGGATGAACAATCTGGCGGTCTCGATTGATGCTGATATGGAAGATCTGATTAATTTGGCCAAGGTCCAGAACTTTGTACCGGTGGTCGACGACATGAAGCGGTTCATCGGCATTGTACGCCGGAGTCAGATTATTGAATACTGCGAGAAATTTGTCTCACGGCAATCGCTCGAATCGTTATAAGGAACCAAGGCCTGTATTTCCGGCGAAACGGAATGCGGGCCTTTTTTGAAAGATGGAAGGCGATATTCAGGGGCGGCAGGCGTCCGTGTGGCTCGGAAATTTTTATGCTATAATGGAGAATAATGCTTTTTGCCGGAGGTAGAGAGACAGTGCCCAATGTGCCGAAGGATCTGGATGTGGCCAAACGCGCCAAGGTAATTGAGTGGTTAAAGACGGAAGTAATTGATCAAGTCTCAAGGTTATTCAAAGCGCTGTGGGAAGGCAGTACCACGCGTGTCGGCGACAGTCTGGCCAGCCTGATTATGAGTTCGTACATCTTAGGGCGCAGACTCGGTATCCCTTATCGCGAGCTGGATGATTTACTGCTGGAGAAGCTGAGAAAGCACAGGCAGGAAGGCCATCAGCTCGAAGAATGGTACCAGGATATATCTGCATTAGAAGAACATATGCGTAAGAGGTGAATACTGTTGAAATTTCGCTGGACATCTGTGGCTTGGAGCATAGCTTATCTGTTGCTGCTGTTATCTCTGTCAACCCCGCTACTACTTATTACAACATTCTTTATGATTATTCCGGCCATAGTGCTCTTTACGACCCTTAACACCAAGCAGTTCATTCTGCATCTGTTACCGGTTCTGCTAATTGTGGGTCTGATTACCCCGATGTATATCCTGATTGCGGCCTATTTCCTGATCCCGGCCCTTGTGATGGGACGATGGTACAAGAAGCGTGCTTCAGCGATTTCTACTCTGATTGCCGGCATGGTCGCTATACTAGCTGAATTCCTGCTGATCCTGCTGATCAGTACGACGTTCCTTAAGTTCAACCTATACGACTATGTCTATGATGTTCTGAAGACCTATGCGGACTGGCTGGCAAGTATGGGTGCAAGCAATCCGCTGCTGTCCGAGATATCCATCTCCTCTGATCAGATTGGCCAGATGAGCTGGCTGACGATCCAGGCGATTCCAATGACGCTGATCCTCAGTGCGTTCGTGATTGCGGTTATTACCCATTCCATTGTCCGCCCTATTCTGAACAGTATGGAATATGCGGTGCCTAAGCTGAAGCCGGCGCGGGAATGGAGACTGGCCAGATCGTTCATCTGGTATTATCTGCTTGGCGTGGTCATCAGCCTGCTGTTCGGCGGTGCCGACAGCGGCTTCATGCTAATGGTTTCAGCCAATCTGCTGCCGCTGCTGCAGATTGCGTTCAAGATCCAGACCGTCGGCTTCCTCTTCTTCCTGGTGCATGAACGGAAGTGGAGCAAGATCATCGCTCTTCTGCTGGCAATCCCTGTGATTGCTCTGCCGGGATTCTGGATTATTGGTGTGGTAGACCTGGCGTTTCCGCTGAGGGAGCTTGTGAAGAAATCGAAACGATAGGGTGAGGGCTCATGCCAAAATTTCTGCAAAGACGCTGGCACGGCTATCATACCGTGTGGGCGTTCTTACTGCTGCTGGTCCTGATTATAGTAGTCAGTATCTATAACTGGGTCCTCGGTGTTGCCAGTCTCTTCCTGGCCGGCACATTGTGTTTCACCATGCTGCAGGCCGAGCTGTCGTTCCGCCGCAACCTTGTAGATTATATCAACGGCCTGTCTTTCCGCATCAAGCGGGTGGAGGGGGAGGCTGTAAGCATGCTTCCGCTCGGGATTATCCTGTACAGTGAGGGCCGGGCAGTGGAATGGCATAACCGGAATGCCGGCCAGATCTTCTCCCGCAAGTCGCTTGTTGGTGAAGATATGCAGGAGCTGATGCCGGAGGTTATGGCTTCTCTGCAGAACCTGCCGTCCAAGCGGGAACCGGTTAAGGAAGGGGTATTGAAGGAGCACCGCCATGAGCTTACGGTCGATGACCGTTATTATGAGGTCGTGGTGATTCCAAGTGAACGGCTGCTGTATTTATTCGATATTACCGAGCTTGTTGTGCTGCGTGAGCGGTATGAGGAAGAGAAGCTGGCGATTGGAATTGTCATGATGGATAATCTGGATGAAGCCGCTCAGGGGATGGATGATCAGCAGCGTACTTCGCTGATCGCCAAGGTAGCCAGTGAGATTACCGAGTGGAGCAAGCAATTCGAGGTATATCTGCGCCGGTTGTCTTCCGAGCGGTATCTGATGCTGCTGAATCACCGCAGCCTTCAGGCTCTGGAGGAGAGCAGGTTCGTGGTGCTGGACGAGGTCCGTGAGATGACGGCCGACCTCAAGGTGCCGATGACGCTGAGCATAGGCCTTGCCTACGGTTCGGAATCGGCCAGTGAGCTGGGAGCGCTTGCCCAGTCGAGTCTGGACATGGCACTCGGCAGAGGCGGGGACCAGGCCGCTGTGAAGGCGGGCCAGCGGCTCTCCTTCTACGGCGGCAAGACCAATGCCGCCGAGAAACGCACCCGCGTCCGGGCGCGGGTGATCGCCCACGCCCTGCGGGATCTGATGCAGGAGAGCGACCGGGTGCTGATTATGGGGCACCGGATACCGGATATTGATGCGGTAGGAGCGGCGATTGGCCTGCTTAAGGCGGCACAGATGTACAATGTGGAAGCGAGCATAGTGATGGAGACGCCGAATCCTTCGATTACCCGGATGATGGAGGAGATCCGCAAGGATGAGGCGCTCTACAAGACCTTCATCACGCCAGAGCAGGCTCTCCAGATGATGACGGAGCATACGCTGCTCATTGTTGTGGACACCCACAAGGCTTCCATGACTATGGAGCCGAGACTGGTGCAGTATGCCAGCCGGATTGTGGTGGTTGACCATCACCGCCGGGGTGAGGAATTCATCAATGACGCTGTGCTCGTGTATCTGGAGCCGTATGCGTCATCGACTTGTGAGCTGGTGACGGAGCTGCTGCAGTACATTCATGACAAGATTAAGCTCAGCCCGCTGGAGGCCACGATGCTGCTGGCCGGGATCACGGTCGATACGAAGCATTTCGCACTCCATACAGGGTCGCGGACCTTCGAGGCTGCCGGGTTCCTGCGCCGGGTCGGGGCGGATACGATTCTCATTCAGCGCATGCTGAAGGAGGATTTGCAGGAGTACATCTCGAAGGCGGAGATCATCAAGCATGCGCGCATGGTGTATGACCAGATAGCGTTAGTGGTCACACAGCCCGGGATGAAGATCCCGCAGCTGCTGATCGCCCAGACGGCGGATACGCTGCTGGGGATGACGAATGTGGTAGCGTCATTCGTCATCAGTGAACGTCCTGACGGCCTGATTGGTATCAGCGCCCGTTCTCTGGGACGGATGAATGTGCAGGTAGTCATGGAGAAGTTGGGCGGCGGCGGGCATTTGTCCAACGCGGCTGTACAGCTTGAAGGAACAACAAAAGAAGCGGAGGCCAGACTGCTCGCAGTGCTGGCCGAAATCGAAGCGAAAGAGGGGTTATTTGAATGAAGGTCATATTCTTGAAGGATGTTAAGGGTCAAGGCAAGAAGGGGCAGGTTAAAGAGGTGTCGGAGGGCTATGCAGCCAATTTTCTGCTGCCGCGCGGGCTGGTTCGTCCGGCTACAGACGGCAATGTGAAGACACTGGAGAACCAGACGGCAGCCGAACAGCGCCGCAAGGACCAGGAGAAGGAGGAAGCGGTACAGCTGGGCAAGAAGCTGGATGAGCTAACCCTGACTCTGAAGGCCAAAGCAGGCGAAGGCGGCCGTCTCTTCGGCGCTATCACCAGCAAGCAGATCGGCGAGACACTGGCAGCTACTCAGGGGATCGTCATCGACAAGCGCAAAATTGAGCTGAGCGATTCGATCCGCCATGTAGGTACGTTCCAGGTAACAGTTAAGCTGCATACTGAAGTAAAGGCTAACCTCACGGTTCAGGTAACGGAGGAGTAGGATGGGTGGAGATCTCTTTTTCGATCGGGTTCCCCCGCAGAATCTGGAGGCAGAACAGGCCGTACTGGGTGCAGTTCTACTGTCGGATGAGGCGTTAATTACCGCGATGGAGCGGGTGAATACCGAAGACTTCTACGACAAACCGCATCAGATGATATTTGAGGCGATGGTGCAGCTCGGAGAAGAGAGCCAGCCGATTGATCTGATTACATTGACATCCCGGCTCCAGGATAAGGGGGAGCTAGAGGATATCGGCGGTGTCAGCTATCTGGCGAAGCTGGCGCATGCGGTGCCGACTGCGGCCAACGTCGATTATTACGCCCAGATTATTGAAGAGAAGGCGATGCTGCGGCGGCTGATCCGTACAGCCACGCAGATTGTCAGCGAAGGCTATACCGGCGGCGAAGATGTGGGCATTATGCTGAGTGACGCTGAGCGGAGAATCCTGGAAATCTCGAATCGCCGTAGCGGTAGCGGGTTCATTGCCATCCGCGATGTGCTCATGCAGGTATTCGACCGTGTAGAGCTGCTCCATCAGAATAAAGGCGGAACCTCGGGGATTCCAACCGGATTCGTTGACCTGGACCATATGACGAACGGCTTCCAGCGCAATGACTTAATTATTGTGGCGGCCCGTCCTTCCGTTGGGAAGACGGCCTTCGCCCTGAATATCGCGCAGAATGTAGCGGTACGGGCGAAGGAGACGGTAGCCATCTTCAGTCTGGAAATGTCGGCGCCCCAGCTGGTTCAGCGTATGATCTGCGCAGAGGCCAATCTGGACGCCAATATTATGCGTACCGGCGATTTCAAGAGCGATGATGACTGGTCCAAGCTCACGATGGGCATCCAGTCGCTGTCCGAGTCCGAAATCTACATCGACGACACCCCGGGCATCACGGTTACCGATATCCGTGCAAAATGCCGCCGGCTCAAGAAGGAGAAGGGACTCGGAATGATTGTCATCGACTACCTGCAGCTGATCCAGGGCCGGGGCAAGGCCGGTGAGAACCGCCAGCAGGAGGTATCGGAAATCTCCCGTACCCTGAAGCAAATCGCCCGTGAGCTTGACGTTCCTGTCATTGCCCTGTCACAGCTCAGCCGCGGTGTGGAGCAGCGCCAGGACAAACGGCCGATGATGAGTGACCTTCGTGAATCAGGCTCTATTGAGCAGGATGCGGATATCGTAGCGTTCCTGTACCGTGATGATTATTACAATCAGGATACCGAGAAGAAGAATATTATCGAAATTATTATCGCCAAGCAGCGTAACGGTCCGGTAGGGACGGTGGAGCTTGTGTTCCTCAAGAACTTCAACAAGTTCGTCAACTACGAGCGGGCCCATGCAGAACCTTTTGCAGGTTAGGCAAATTTCGCACAATACACGAACGATCGCACATTCAAGCCTGTGATCGTTCGTTTTTATTTGACTTTAAAAAGTGCCGCTGTTACACTGATTATTGTGCTTTGGCGGCCTGCCCGCCTGGTGTCCGGAGGGCTGCGTACAAGATGAAGCGCGTACAGAGCCCCTATGATAAGCGGAAAAATAATGGTGCTTGCTAGCACCTACGGAGGAATGTACATGTCAACGGTAGTCGTCGTGGGAACACAATGGGGAGACGAAGGCAAAGGCAAGATCACGGATTTTCTGGCGGAAAGTGCAGATGTGGTCGCCCGGTATCAAGGGGGTAACAATGCCGGTCACACGATTCTGATTGACGGAAAGAAGTTCAAACTGAGCTTAATTCCATCTGGTGTATTTTATAAAGAGAAGACTTGTGTTATCGGCAACGGAATGGTCATCAACCCGGAAGCGCTGATCCAAGAAATTAATTATATTCATGACAATGGCTTCGATACGAAGAACCTGGTAATCAGCGATCGTGCCCATGTCATTATGCCTTATCATATGGTGCTGGATGCGCTTGAGGAAGACCGCAAAGGCCCGAACAAAATTGGTACAACACGCAAGGGGATTGGCCCGTGCTACATGGATAAGGCTGCCCGTAACGGCATCCGGATTGCCGATCTGATGGACGCTGAGGAATTCGAAATGAGACTTCGTCCATTGATGGAAGAGAAGAATCAAGTGATCACTCAGGTATACGGCGCTGAGCCGCTGAATGTGGAAGAGATTCTAACCAAATATCTGGAATATGCAGAAGTGCTTCGCGGCTATGTAACCGATACTTCGGTGGTGCTGAATGATGCGATTGATGCGGATTCCCGTGTGCTGTTCGAAGGTGCGCAGGGCGTGATGCTCGATATCGACCAGGGAACTTATCCGTACGTTACTTCATCGAATCCATCAGCTGGCGGAGTCTGCATAGGCTCAGGCGTGGGTCCGTCCAAGATCAAGCAGGTTATCGGTGTGGCTAAGTCTTATACTACCCGCGTTGGAGACGGCCCGTTCCCTACAGAGCTTAACGATGCGACCGGTGATTATATCCGCGAGACCGGGCATGAGTACGGAACAGTAACCGGACGTGCCCGCCGCGTAGGCTGGTTCGACAGTGTGGTGGTGCGTCACGCCCGCCGTGTCAGCGGAATTACCGGCCTGTCGCTGAACTCGCTGGACGTACTGAGCGGTCTTGAGACTGTGAAGATCTGCACCGGCTACAAGTACCGTGGAGATATTATCACACATTACCCGGCAAGCCTCAAAATGCTGGCAGAATGTGAAGCGGTCTATGAGGAGCTTCCAGGCTGGAGTGAGGACATTACTGCGGCGAAGACGCTGGAGGATCTGCCGGCTAACACACGCAAATACGTGGAACGTGTATCGGAACTTACTGGTATTCCGATCTCGATCTTCTCTGTGGGCCGCAACCGTGAACAGACCAATCAAGTGCTGCCAATCTATATCTAGACTGAAGCAGAACTGAATAAATACGTATAGGAGCAGGGGCCTCGATGAGGCTCCTGTTTCTGTATGTCTAGAAGATTTTTCAGCAGGTTAAACAGCCTTTCTGTGCTTCGGGGACGTTTCCCGGACGTTGTTCTAGTCAATACTATGAGAATGGGATCATAGCGAACTGATTCTTTAGAGGTTGAATAGAGCAGGGTGTAAGGGAGTGATGGTGGTGAAAATAGTGAAGCGTACGCTGAGCGTCTGCCTGATTGTGGTGCTGGCGAGCGGTCTGTCCATGCTGACAACGGCATATGTGGTGAATACGTATATCCAGTCGGTGCTGGCCAGCTTCGATATCAAGCTGGACGGGCCAGGGCCGGGAATCGGCGGCTTCGTGAAGAGTCTGACCGGTATGGGCGGCAGCGGGGCTGCCTCTAAGGAGAACTCCAAAGCGGCCTCAAGCGAGACTAAGAACTCCATCAAGGAGGCTGATTCGGGCAAGACGGACGGTGAGAAGAAGGACAACAGTAGCGGAAAACCAGGGAATCTTCAAGAGAAACCGGTGGACGAGACAGTGCCGGATAATGCACTGCCTGTAATGGGACAAGCCGCGGCGGGAGAAGAACAAAGTGAGCAGGGGCTGGACCAGAATCTGGTGATGACGCCGGAGGCTATGAACGATCTGAAGCAGAGTCTGCCCGCTAATGCGAAATCCAATATCTTCAATATGCTGATGAACAAGCTTCCCCAGGAGGAGATGATCAAGATCTCCGCTGCCCTGGAGGGCGGCTTGACAGAGAGCGAAGTTACGGAACTGCAGGATATCATTGCGAAGTACGTAGATGAGGATGAATATAAGGCGTTGATGAAAATGCTTACACCGGATAGCGGAGAGATGAATCAGAATTAATAATTGTCACTTTTTGGTCACGGGATCGCCGTTTGAAACGCATATTTTGGGTATAAACCCGCGAATTTCGCGGGTTTTGCCATGGGAGCAAAGTTGAAATTTTTCTTCAGGCTATGGTACAGTAAAAAAGGACTAATAAGGGTTAATATTTTGTAACCTTTTTCGTGTGCGTCATACAGTCATATTCGTACTCATGCAAATCGGATGCGCAAAGCATATACATTCTTGTTTTTACAGCCGAAAGGGAGAGTTTGATGAAAGGATTTAAGTTTATACGCCGGATGGGGAACCTGCGGAACCGCGTAGAAGCATCCACAGGATCTGGTGCAGCAGGTGAACAAGGTACAGATGCAATGACTTCGGGTGAACCCCGTGTCTTTCAGCCGGAGATGAAATCCCGTCGCCGCCGGCGGTCATGGCTGCTGGCTTCAGCCGGTCTGGTTCTGCTGACCACCTTCCTCGTGGGGGCACAGAAGAAGCATGTAACAGCGAATACAATAACCTACTACAAGGTGCTGGTGAACGGCGAGGAGATTGGTGCGCTGAACCAGCAGGCGGAGTTGAACAAGCTGTTCGAGGAGAAGAGACGGGAATATCAGCTCAAGTATCCTGACTCTGTGATGGTCCTGCAGACTGGAGGTATTACTACCGAGGCCGAGCGGGCCTACAAGCCGGAGGTGAACAGCGGGGCTACACTGGACAAGCTGGATGGGATGCTCAAGGCTTATGCCGTAGGCGTACAACTGGCTGTGGATGGTGAACCGCTGGGGATCGTGAAGGATCAGGAGACAGCGGCGGCAGTGCTTCAGGCCGTTAAGGCGCATTACGCTCCGCAGAATGCGGCAGCTCCGGGGGCGAAGCTGAAGAAGACGGCGGCCAAGGCGGGAGCGGCTGGTTCAGCCGCCAATGATCAGGTGGAGTCAGTCAAGATCCGGGAGGAAGTGAACGTCGTTCCAGTGAAGGCAGATCCCAATAAGGTGCTTAGTGTAGAAGAAGCAGTGAAGGTACTCACCGAAGGCAGGGAAGCGCCGCTCCGCTATGCAGTTCAGGAAGGCGACACAGTCTCTGCTATTGCTTCCCGGTTCAACATTACCCAGGCGGAGATTTTCCGCAATAATCCTGAGGTGAAGGAGCTTAGTCTGCAGATTGGAGATGAATTGCAGCTAACGGTGCCGCAGCCTGACCTTACGGTAGTGACCGTAGAACAGGTAACTGAAGAGGTGGTTACGGAGCCTGAGGTTATTATCCGCAAGAGCGACCAGCTGCCGGCAGGCAAGCGTAAGGTTGTCCGACCCGGACAAACCGGGCTCAAAACGATGCAGTACAGGCTGACCAAAGAGAACGGACAGGTGGTTCAGGAGGAGTGGCTGGGTCAGAGCGTGGTAAAGGCTTCTCTGCCTGAAGTGGTCTATTCCGGTACCAAGGTTGTAGGTGAAGGAACAGGAATGTTCGCCTGGCCGGTTAGCGGAGCGATGATCTCCAGCAGCTACGGCGAGCGTTGGGGACGCACACACAAGGGAGTCGATCTGGTATCGGGCAACCGAACCATCAAGTCTGCGGATGCTGGGACGGTAAGCTTCGCCGGCGTGCAGAACGGTTACGGCAATGTGGTGATCGTTAACCATAACAACGGATACGTTACGTACTACGGGCATTTAAGCAGTATCTCGGTCTCAACCGGACAGAAGCTGGGACAGGGCAGTTCCATCGGCATTATGGGCAGCACCGGGCGCTCGACGGGGACGCACCTGCATTTCGAGATCCGTAAGAACGGGACGGCCATCAATCCGATGAAATACCTAAAGTAATGAATGACAGATAGGCTTCCATTCTATAATTCCCTGCCGTCCGGATGATTTCGGGCGGTTTTTATTTTCCGTTGTAACGCATTTCTACTTGAATAATAGGCTTTTGGGGCCCCCCGGAAAGTACCTGAGTTCTCTTCGAAGCTAAAGCCTCACTTTGTGGGGTGAATTTGATGTGACGCCAAGGCAGGTATGTTAAAATAAAGGAATCAGGGTTTCGAGTATCGTTAGAAAGGTGAAGCTGAGCTTATGCAAATGGGAACGATTCTGGTAGTGGATGATGAACAACCTATTGCTGATATATTGAAATTCAATCTGGAAAAAGAGGGCTACGAGGTCATCTGCGCCTTCGACGGCAACAGTGCGGTGGAGCTGGCTCTGTCCAAACGCCCCGATCTGATGCTGCTGGATCTGATGCTGCCCGGCAAGGACGGAATGGATGTCTGCCGTGAGGTGCGCTCTGCCCATCTGGATATTCCTATCATTATGCTTACCGCTAAGGATGGGGAGATCGATAAAGTGCTGGGTCTTGAGCTTGGTGCGGATGATTATGTGACCAAGCCGTTCAGTACCCGTGAGCTGCTGGCCAGGGTTAAGGCCCAAATGCGTCGCCAGCATAAGCCATCCCAATCGGAAGCGCCTAGTGAGGCGGTGGAGAGCAAGCAAGGGGTCTATCATTTCGGATTATTCATTGATACGGATATGTATATGGTCTACAAGGATAGTGAGCCGCTGGATCTGACGCACCGTGAATATGAGCTGCTCTATTATATGATCCGCCATGCGGGCAAGGTAATGACCCGGGAGCATCTGCTGCAGGCTGTGTGGGGCTTCGAATATTTCGGCGATGTGCGGACAGTGGATGTGACCATCCGCCGGCTCAGAGAAAAAATTGAGGAGAATCCTAGCAAACCGGAGTATATTCATACCCGGCGCGGACTGGGTTATTTGATGCATAGCCCCAAAAACGGAGGGTTGTAATGAAGGCACTGTCCTTTTTTCGGACGATCCAGGCCAGGCTTATTGTAATCTATGTGCTGCTGATTCTGATTGCGATGCAGCTGATCGGCGTATACTTTGTCAGCTCGATGAAGAACTCGCTGACGGATAACTTCACCAAGGATCTGAAGGCACGGGCCGAGATGCTCTCGATCCTCACCGCTGACAAATTCGGCAGTGAGACGGGCACAGCCGATGAGGAATCGGCTGTGGAGAGCCTGCGCGGCATGGTGAACAATCTGTATATCAATGGCGCAGAAATTCAGGTGCTGGATGCGAGCGGCAAGATTATTACCACCTCGATCCCTTCCCAGAATGACTATGTCGGCCAGCGGAACACGCAGACCGTGGTCAGCCGCGCCTTGCAGGGCATCAGCGATAATGAGGAATATATTATCGCTGATGATAATGTGCGCAAGAAAGTAGTGGCAAAGCCGGTAATTTCCGGTGATAAGGTAGTAGGCGCCATATATATAGCGGCTGATATGAAAGACTTATATGCCACCATGAGCCGGATTAACAGTGTGTTCCTCTCGGGGCTGCTGCTGGCGCTGGCGCTCACGGCAGTGCTGGGAGTTATCCTCGCGCATACGATCACGCATCCGATTAAGGAGATGACCAAGCACGCCACGGCTGTGGCGGAAGGGCGCTTCAACCGGAAGGTTCCTGTGTTCGGCAATGATGAGATTGGGCAGCTGAGCCAGGCCTTCAACTATATGACGGACCGGCTGCGCGAGGCGCTGCTGCAGAACGAAGAGGAGAAGGAGAAGCTGTCCTCCATTCTTGCCAATATGAGTGACGGTGTCGTAGCAACAGACGAGAGCGGCGCGGTCATTCTGATGAATACACGCGCCGCCTTGATGCTGGGTGCGGAAGGACCACTGCCTGCAGGGGCCTCGCTTGGCGGGCTGCTGGGTCTGGAGCCTGAGCAGTCTGTCTCCGTAACCCAGGGAATTCCCCAGTCGGCTATGCTTCACCTGTCTCCCATGGGCGGAGAGGATCCCAACATTGTGCGGGTGACCTTCACCCCGATTCACCGCCGCGAAGGCGGACGGATTGCCGGGACGATTGCGGTGCTGCAGGATGTTACGGAGCAGGAGAATCTGGAGGAGTCCCGCCGGGAGTTCGTGGCGAATGTATCGCATGAGCTGCGGACGCCGCTTACGACGATCAAGAGCTATGCGGAGGCGCTGGATGACGGTGCGCTGGAAGATCCGCAGCTTGCCGTGCGGTTCGTCGGAGTTATCCGCAATGAGACGGAGCGCATGATCCGGCTAGTTACGGATCTTCTGCATCTGTCGCGGCTCGATTCCAAGGAATCCAGTCTGCGCATTCAGCAGACGGATATCTCCGAGATGCTGGAGGATGTGGCGGACCGCTTCTCCTTCCAGATCCGCCAGAAGCGGATTCACATCAGCACCAGGGTTCGTAAGGATGTCGCCATAGCCTGGCTGGACCGCGATCAGATTGATCAGGTGCTGGGTAATCTGGTCTCCAATGCCCTCAAGTATACACCAGAGGGCGGGACGATCCGGCTGGAGGCACATAAGAACGAGGACGGCATGTTGGCCGTGTCTGTCCGCGACTCCGGGATAGGGATTCCGAAGAAGGACATTGAGCGCATCTTTGAACGCTTCTACCGGGTTGATAAGGCACGCTCGCGGAACATGGGCGGAACAGGTCTGGGACTGTCCATTGCCCGGGAAATTGTCAAAGCCCATGGCGGCTCCATTTCCCTGCAATCGGAGCTGAATGAGGGCTCGCTGGTCACGTTCACGCTGCCTTTGATGAAGCAAAGGGGGAGTGAGGCGTGAAGGAGAGAATCAAGTCATGGATGCTGGTCTTGCTTATACTCGGAAGTCTCGTGGAGAGCTATTATCTGATCTACAGGCTGCCCGGTAGCGACTCGGCAGTGTTGTCGAAGACCTTATATGTGAAGACGGATAATATGGGGCCGAAGGAAAAGGTGGAGAACCTGCTCTACCCCGATAAAATGATTATTCATATGGGCGGAGACAAGCATACACTGTTCTACCCCAGCTCCACTTTCTATAACCTGATTATGAACCGCCTGAAGGGCCGCAGTTTCGAGAGCTTCCAGCGGCGGTCCGTACAGGATTTCGACTGGGACAAGATCCGAAGTGAGAATCCGGGCATTGAGCTGTCGTTCGGGGCAGGCATTCCGGTAACGCTGCTGCAGCGGGTTATGCAGATCTCGTCGGATTCGCTGTTCGAGGGGGAGAGCATTGACCGGATCTGGATCTACAATATCAAAAATGACTCCAAAGCCCATGTTATCTTCTTCAGCACACGCGGGGATATTGTGTACGAGGCGGCTAAGGCTGATCTTACGGTCCAGGATGTGCAGCAGCATGTGGACTTCGGTAAGAATCTGACGCTGTATACAGCCGTAAACGGTGAGTATTATGTCCCTGAGGCGGATGTTCCGCTGGTTAAAGTTGTGATGCCTGCGAGTATGTATACCATTGAGCAAATGCAAAGCAATCTGTTCTTCGATGCAGGCAATACAAGGTATATTCCTGAGAAGGACGGCTCCAAAATCTATACTGACAGCAAACGCAGCCTGCAGGTGGACCAGGAGCAGAACTGGATGAGTTATAGTGATCCTGCAGCACTTCCGGACGGTGACAGCACACCGGCGAAGGATGCACTGGTGGCGGTGGAATTTGTCAATAACCATGGCGGCTGGAACGGAACCTACAGGCTGGCTGCTACGGAGGAGAGCCGGCAGGACCGCAAGGTTTCTTTTCAGCAATATTATGGTGCTTATCCGTCCGGCTCCTATCCGATTATGAGCAATCCGCAGCTTCAGTATGGCGTAATCCATCTGGAGCTCCAGCAGGGAACGGTCTCTTCCTATGAGCGCTCCCTGATGTACACGAATGAGGAAAAGTCTGAAAAGACCATTGTTAAGCTGCCCGGCGGCGAACTGCTGAAGCAGCGGCTGGCGCAGATCGGCAGCTCCTTGCGGATCATTGGGCTTACGCCTGCCTATATGCCTGCGCTGGCCGGGGAGAAGCTGCAGCTTCATCCGGTCTGGCGGGTTACACTCAGTGACGGCAGTGAGCTTACATTGAATTAGGGCGGAGATAAACCAAGCGGACAGGATACGATTCGAGGAGGGACGTTATGGACTGGGGAAGGGCTAAGAGTGTATTGATATATGCCTTTCTGGTGCTGAATCTGCTGCTGTGCTATCAGCTATGGATTGATGTGCGTGATCAGGTCAGCGCTGGACTTGACTTCACTTCCCTGTCTGCTGAGACTAAGGCGGTGATGGAAGAGAAGAACATCAGGCTGCTGTGCCCGATTCCGGCTGGCACTCCACAGCTGCCTGATATCACGTACCGTTATTCGGCCGAAGAGCAGAATGAACTGCCTGTGAAGCTTAAGGAGCCGATTGACAGCAAGCTGATGTACTCCTCGTTCTCGGAGCTTAGCAATCTGCTGAAGGGCCAGATTCCCGACATTGCCAATTACCGGTTCGATTCACAGGAGAGCGAGGTTGGCAAGTTCGTCCTGCATCCGCTGGTGGATAACAAGTGGTCTCTGTTCAGAGTGAGGCTGGAGCTGATCAACAGTGACCAGAAGATTGTGGCCTACCGCTGGCCGAAGATTGAGATCGCAGCCAGCCGGAGCGAGGATCTGCAGAAGGTTCTCCCGGCATCGCAGGCGCTTAGCAGTCTGATCGAGAAGTATTTTCCTGCGGATGCCGCAGTGAAGGAGATTGAGCTGGGCTATTATGGTGAGCTGTTCAACTCCGAGAGCCAGGTGGCTTCGCCGATGTGGCGGTTCATCTTGGAGGACGGCAGCGCCTACTATATGGATGCGATCAGTGCGGACATTATCAGTCCGAAGACAACAGAGTAGAAGGAGCAGGAGAGATATGGGGATTTCATTTACAGTACTGTCCAGCGGTTCTACCGGGAATGTGACAGTAGTGCGTAACGGCGAGACCACACTTATGATCGACGCGGGGCTGAGCGCCAAGCGGATTGACGAGCTCCTGGCCATGCGTGAGCTGACGGGAGCGGAGCTGGACGGGATTCTTGTGACCCACGAGCATTCGGATCATATTAAGGGGCTGGGCGCGATGGCCCGCAAGTATAATCTTCCGATCTATGCGAATTCGAATACCTGGGGAGCTATAGAGAAGGGGATTGGCAAGATTGAGGAGCATAACCGGGTCATTATGGAGACCGGGCAGCACCGGGATTTCGGCAGTATGCGGGTGGAATCCTTCGCCATCTCCCACGATGCTGCGGAGCCGGTAGCTTACAATTTCTATGACGGCAAGGAGAAGCTGTGTGTAGCGACAGACCTCGGGTATGTCAGCGACAAGGTGAGAACGGCTATATCGGATGCCGATGTGCTGGTGCTGGAGTCCAATCATGATATCGAAATGCTGCGGATGGGGCGTTATCCCTGGAATACGAAGCGGCGGATTCTTGGCGATCTGGGGCATCTGTCCAATGAGGCGGCAGGCGCAGCACTCAGCGAGATTCTGAGCGGGCGGACCAAGCGTGCCTATCTGGCCCACTTAAGCAGAGACCATAATATGATGGATCTGGCGAAGATGTCCGTGCGCGGGGCGATGGAGGACCGGGGCTGCTTTTACAAAGACAGTGAGTTCAGACTCTGCGACACCTACTATGACCGGCCTACGCCATGGGATAAGGTGAGCCAGTCATAAGGCGTTCAACCTCGGTAATCTTGTGCTCCAGCTCTTGGCGGGAGAATAGCCCTTTATCAATTAACAGCTCAATCATTGCATGCTGGGCAAGAATCAGCTGATAATGTTCATCCTTAAGGTCCCCCAGCTTACCAATGAATTGCACCAGATCCTTACTTGTTGAAAAAGACTCCATAGTCCGTCCCTCCTTGTGAAATGGATGTATTGAGACTGTGAATAATTTACATTTTTTTAACATAGAAAACATGTGGGCAGCGCGGCTGCCTGTGATACAATCATATAGAGCGTTCTAATCCTATTGTAGTCTTTTAAGTTGCAAAATATTCCGGATACAAGCTGTTAAACTTTTTAGTAGCTTATTAGAGTAATAGACATCCCTTGCGCTTAGAACCCACTGGAATGTGGTGAATAAATCAAGTGAAACCTTTTAGTACTTCGTGAAGTCTAAGAGATATAGCGGTTAAGCTCGGGCGTGGTTGCTTGGCGTTCAGGTCGTGAATGCGGTGGCAATAGAGGGGAGAGAGTGTAACATGGGATTATTCGATGATGATTTCTATTCAACCAAGGTGTCACGGCGCAAAAGCGGCAATTCTAAATCAACTGGCGGATATACTGACGGCAAGTGGGCTGTCCGCAAATCGAAGCGGTCGCTGGCAACCTGGCAGATCTCACTGATCAGCTCTGTCTGCAGTGCTGTGGTGGCTGTGCTGCTGTTCAGTCTGGTAACGGGACAGTTCACCGCTGAGAGAGCTCAGGCTCCGGTGGTTATTGATAAGGTGGCTGCGAGCAGCTCAGATCCGTACGACCGGATTATTCAGGCTGCTGCCCATGTCCGCCCTGCGGTAGTAAGCATCATTAATCATAAACAAGACAATAAGGAACTTAATATTCTCGATGAATCCGCTCTAGGCTCGGGAGTTATCTATAAGAAGGATGACAATAAGGCATTTATCATTACGAATAATCATGTCATTGAGGGTGCCGGCAAGCTGGAAGTGGTTACAGTAGACGGCGTGACCCACAAGGCGGAGCTGGTAGGCGCTGACAAGGTGAGTGATATTGCTGTGCTCTCCATTGACGGCAAGGGAATCGACCGGATTGCTGAGATCGGGGATTCCTCCAAGTTGCGTCTGGGTGAGACTGTCATTGCCATCGGCAACCCGCTGGGGCTTGGGGATACACTAACTTCCGGCATTGTCAGCTACACAGAGCGGACGATACCGGTGTCACTGAACCAGGATGGCGTGTACGATTGGGAGCAGGAAGTGATCCAGACGGATGCGGCCATTAACGAGGGCAACAGCGGCGGCGCACTGGTGGATCTGGACGGCAAGGTGATTGGTATCAATACGATGAAGATCTCCGATACGGGGGTAGAGGGGTTGGGCTTTGCGATTCCCGCCAATCGTGTAGTGGACACAGCCAATGAGCTTACCTCCAAAGGGCGGATAGCACGTTCATACCTGGGTGTATATTCGGTGGATTTGAATAATCCGTATGTTCCGCTGGCCGATGACCAGCGCAAGGAGCTTAATCTTCCGTCTGTAGTTACTGATGGGGTTGTGGTTCTGGATGCTGTAGGACCGGCGAAGGAGGCAGGCCTGCAGCTTAACGATGTGATTACGAAGTTCAACGATAAGCCGATTACCTCCACGCTGTCGCTGCGCAAATATCTGTACGATCATACCAAGATCGGCGATAAGCTGAAGATTACCTTCTACCGCAATGGTGAAGTGAAGCAGACAACAGTTCAGCTTCTTGAGAAGCCGGAGGAATAAAATTGGAAATGGCCGTATATAATAATGAGGCAGTCACGATTACGGAAACAGTTGAAGCCGTCCTTTTCAGGAAAAAAGAAGAGGGCGGGGCTGTTTCAAGAATAAATAAATGGGGTAACTGGTAGTAATGGGTATAAATATTACAAATTAATACGACTGGTAGCCCTTACATTGGGAAGTGGCCCTTATAAGGGGAAAAACGGAGAAATTAGGATAGAACAGCTTGCCTTTGTTATTAAGGTGTGGTAACATGAAATTATTCATACATTGATACCTTATTCTCGCATTGAAAAGGGCTGTCAACCAAAGATACAACCTTTCTCAATGTGTGAATTTTTTCTTTGTCTGAAGATAAAAAGAACATATTAATTTAAATTTGTGGAGGTAACACACATGCAAACAGGTACAGTTAAATGGTTCAACGCAGAAAAAGGATTCGGTTTCATCGAAGTTGAAGGCGGAAGCGACGTATTCGTTCACTTCAGCGCAATCACTGGCGACGGCTTCAAAACTTTGGACGAAGGCCAACGCGTTGAATTCAACGTTGTTCAAGGCAACCGCGGACCACAAGCCGAAAACGTTGTAAAACTGTAATTAATAGAAGACACCGTCCCCGCTTGTGAAAGTTGGGACGGTCTTTTTTTATCATTACTTGCTTGCAACATAAAGGAAGGAGGAACGGCAATGAACTACCGGAAAAAGCCTTTGGAGGAAGTACCGGAAGAAAATACCGCAATTTGGGCCTGTACCAATGAGGATTGCAATGGATGGATGAGGGATAATTTCGCATTTGAACACGCGCCTTCCTGCCGTCTCTGTCATTCCCCAATGGTTCGTAGCATGAAGATGCTGCCGCAATTGCTTAATTCAAATGGCGATCTCAAATCGCTTAAGAAAGGTATTTCCATTACCTAGACCAATACCTTTATGAATCAAGACAACTATATACTATACATGCTGGATAAATGTAAGACGGTGAAACCGTCTTATTTTTTTTGCTTTCTATATGCAATATTGTGATATTTGTCACAAATATTTTGTTTTTCATGCCTAAACAGGGTGTATAATGTGACAATCATCACACTTAAGGCGTCGGAAATTTGACAAAATAGACATAACGAAATAGGGAGAAGGAAGGGGAGAAATATGGATACAGTACTGCTGTCACGTATACAATTTGCGTCGACGACAATTTTTCATTATTTCTTTGTGCCAGTATCGATCGGACTTGCGCTCATAATTGCCATTATGGAGACCATGTACGTAAGAAAGGGCAATGAAGAGTACAAAAGAATGGCGCAATTCTGGGGGAAGCTGTTCCTGATTAACTTCGCAGTAGGTGTAGTAACAGGGATTTTGCAGGAATTCCAGTTCGGAATGAACTGGTCGGATTATTCGCGCTTCGTCGGTGATGTGTTCGGGGCTCCGCTTGCGATTGAAGCCTTGTTGGCCTTCTTCCTGGAGTCCACATTCATCGGAATCTGGATCTTCGGCTGGGATAAGGTGTCCAAGCGGATTCATCTATTATCGATCTGGCTGGTGGCCTTCGGGACGATGCTGTCGGCATTCTGGATTCTGGCGGCTAACTCCTTCATGCAGCATCCGGTCGGCTTCCAGATTAACAACGGCCGGGCTGAGATGAATGACATCTTCGCACTGATTACAAACGGCCAGCTGCTGGTGGAATTTCCGCATACAGTGCTTGCCGCTTACGCTACAGGTGCCTTCCTGGTAACAGGGATCAGTGCTTACAAATTGCTTAAGAAGCAGGACGTCGCCTTTTTCCGGAAATCATTCGAGATCGCAGCAATTGTAGGGGTTATCTCTTCCTTCGGCGTTGCGGTTGCAGGACATGCACAGGCTCAATATCTGGTAGAGACACAGCCCATGAAGATGGCGGCTTCCGAAGCGCTGTGGGGTGAGAGCGGCGACCCGGCACCTTGGACGGTATTTGCCAATATCGATGTGAAGAACCAAACCAACAGCAATGAAGTTCAGGTTCCGTATCTGCTGAGCTTCCTGTCCTACAGTAAATTCTCCGGTGATGTGAAGGGGATGCTGGAGCTACAGAAGGAGTATGAAGTAGCCTACGGACCAGGAGATTATATTCCGCCGGTCAAAACAACCTTCTGGAGCTTCCGGATCATGGTTGCTGCCGGCACGCTGATGATGCTGTTCGGGGTATATGCTATCTACCTCATGTGGCGCAAAAAGATGGACAGACCCAATACCTGGTTCATGCGCTTCATGTTCTGGGGACTGCTGCTTCCGCCGATTGCCAATACGGCCGGCTGGATTATGACAGAGATCGGGCGTCAGCCATGGACTGTATTCGGACTTATGACTACAGAAGACAGTGTGTCGCCTAATATTACCAGCGGACAGGTGCTGTTCTCGGTGATTACTTTTAACGCGATCTATGCCATATTGGGTGCAGTGCTGGTCGGCCTGTTCGTCAAAGTGATTAAAAAAGGTCCTTATGCTATGGATAACGAACACGGTGAATCCCACGATCCGTATAACAAGGAGGGCTAACCAATGTCACTTAATGAATTATGGTTTCTGCTGATTGCGGTGCTGTTCGTCGGCTTCTTCTTCCTGGAAGGCTTCGACTTCGGTGTAGGGATGGAGACACAGATATTGGCCAAGAATGATACGGAGCGCCGGATACTGATCAATTCGATCGGGCCGTTCTGGGATGCGAATGAGGTATGGCTGATTACGGGTGCCGGTGCAATGTTCGCGGCCTTCCCGCATTGGTATGCTACGCTGTTCAGCGGTTTCTATATACCGTTTGTAGTTGCTCTGCTGGCGTTGATCGCCCGTGGTGTCGCATTCGAGTTCAGAGGTAAGCGTGATTCCAAGACTTGGCAGAAAACATGGGATGTCTGCATCTTCTTCGGCAGCTTCCTGCCGCCGTTCCTGCTCGCCGTGGTATTCGCCAGCTTCATCAAGGGCTTGCCGATCGACAAGGATATGCAGATGTATGCCGGATTCTTCGATATCGTCAATACGTATACAGTGGTTGCAGGGATTACGGTTGTCCTGCTGTGTCTGGTACACGGGCTGATGTTCACTACGCTCCGTACGCTTGGAGATCTGCAGGAACGGGCGCGTAAGCTGGCCCAGAAGCTGCTGATTCCACTGGCGGCGCTGCTGGTAGCCTTCGTTGTAATGACGTATACTATGACGGATATCTTCGATAAACGCGGAACGCTGCTGTGGATTGTAGTCGTTCTGGGTGTAGCAGCTTATCTGCTGGCCGGATATTTCATGACTAAGAAGAAGGACGGCTATGCCTTCGGGATGACTGGTGCTGTGATGGCCCTGTCTGTTGCATCGATCTTCATCGGACTGTTCCCGCGGGTTATGATTAGCTCGCTGGATCAGGCGTTCAACCTGACGATTACGAATGCGGCCTCCGGCCAATATTCGCTGAAGGTGATGACGATTGTAGCACTGACTCTGCTGCCGTTCGTGCTGGGCTATCAGATCTGGAGTTATTTCATCTTCCACAAACGGGTTCATGAGAAGGAGCATCTTGAATACTAATGGATAAAAATTTGCTTGGGTACAAAGGAGTTAAGCCGGTCTTTCTGCTGGTTGGCTTCCTAACCCTGGTGCAAAGCTTCTCCATTCTTCTGCTGGCGAAGTCGTTGGCAGAAGCTGTCTCTGCGCTGTTTGCGGGAGAACCGCTGAAGGAACAAGGGGCTAGAGCGCTCTTGTTCCTTCTTGCGTTTCTTGTGCGTCATGCCTGTGCCATGCTGATGAGCCGGGCGGCGTACCGCTTCGCGGAAGCGACCGGCAGCAGCATGCGGAGACAGATGATGGACAAGCTGTTCCAGCTGGGACCAAGGCTGGCTGGCGACCGGGGGACCGGAAATATGGTCACATTAGTGCTTGAAGGAGTAACGAAGTTCCGCACATACCTGGAGCTGATTATTCCGCGGATGGTCGGTATGGCGATAACACCCGCTCTGCTGCTTGTCTATGTGTTCACCCTGGATACGTCCAGCGGTGTGATTCTTACCTTAACGATGCCGATCATTATTGTATTCATGATCCTGATCGGGATGACGGCCCGCAAGCAGATGGACCGTCAGCTGAAGTCTTACCGTACCTTATCGAATCACTTCGTGGATTCGCTGCGCGGTCTGGAGACGCTGAAATTCCTTGGACGCAGCCGCAGCCACAGTGAGAGTATTGCCAAGGTCAGTGACCGCTACCGTTCAGCAACTATGCGTACGCTGCGAGTCGCCTTCCTGTCTTCGTTCGCACTGGACTTCTTCACTATGCTGTCTGTCGCTTCGGTAGCGGTAAGCCTTGGTCTGCGTCTGGTCAATGAGCAGATGACGCTGGTTACCGGACTGACGATCCTGATTCTCGCGCCGGAATATTTCCTGCCGGTGCGGCTGGTGGGCGCAGATTTCCATGCCACCTTGGACGGTAAGGAAGCCGGTGAAGCGATGAAGAGCATCATTGACCGCGAGACGGTCCAGGCGAAGCTGCTGGAGCAGGGTGGGCAGAAGGAGATGGCAGGTCAGAGCGGAGCTTGGTCAGGCGACTTTTTCACGTGGAACAATAATAGCGACCTGAAGCTTGACGGGGTAGGCGTGACCTATGAAGCGGACGGAGTGTCGTCACTGGAAGCTGTTCATCTTGAATTCAGCGGGCATTGCAAGATTGGTATTATCGGGGAGAGCGGCGCAGGCAAGTCTACACTGATAGACGTTCTGGGCGGCTTCCTTCATCCAACCTCTGGAACCCTTACGATTAATGGAAGCCTGGTCAGTGCGCTGACCGATGAGGGCTGGCGGAAGCAGACGGCTTATATTCCGCAGCGCCCGTATATCTTCAGCGGCACGCTGGCTGATAATGTCCGGTTCTATTATCCCGAGGCTTCACAGGAGGCGGTAGCTGCCGCGCTGGAGTCGGCCGGTTTATCGAAGCTGGTGTCCTCGCTGCCGGAAGGTCTGAACGAAATGATCGGCGGCGGCGGCCGTACGCTCAGCGGCGGGCAGGAGCAGCGTGTGGCTCTGGCCCGCGCCCTGCTGAGCAGCCGCCCGATTATGCTGCTGGATGAGCCGACGGCTCATCTGGACATTGAGACGGAATATGAGCTGAAGGAGACGATGCTGCCGCTATTCGAAGGCAAGCTGGTATTCCTGGCTACACACCGCCTGCACTGGATGATCGACATGGATCTGATTGTCGTTATGCAGCAGGGACGGGTGGCTGAAATAGGCACACACGACGAGCTGACTGCGCGGAGGGGTGCTTATTATGAGCTTATTCAAAGTCAATTGGAGGGAATCCATTGAAACGTGAAGGATGGTTTGCTCCCTATTACTCTGCCTACTTCTGGCGGTTCGTGTTAATCATCTTGCTGGGCGCTCTGACTATCTTTTCTGCGTCCTCGCTGATGTATACTTCAGGCTTTCTGATCTCGAAGGCCTCGATTCCGCCGGAAAATATACTGATGATCTATGTCCCCATTGTCGGTGTGCGCACCTTCGGGACCAGCCGGGCTGTTATCCACTATGTGGAGCGGTTGGTGGGACATGACACGATTCTGCGCATTCTGTCGAAGATGCGGGTCCGGCTGTACCATATGCTGGAGCCACAGGCGCTGTTCTTGTCCTCACGCTTCCGTACCGGGGATATTCTCGGTATGCTTGCCGATGATATCGAATATTTACAGAATGTGTATCTTCGGACCGTCTTTCCGAGCATTATCGCGCTATTGATCTACGCAGCGGCGATGATTGCGCTCGGGACGTTCGATGTGGCCTTTGCTCTGCTTATGGGACTCTATATGCTGGTGCTGGTTGTCGTATTACCGCTGATCTCCCTCCTGCTGACCCAGAAGCGTCAGCGTCAGGTGAAGCAGGAGCGCAACCGGCTGTATCAAAAGCTGACAGATGCTGTGCTCGGGCTGGGAGATTGGGTAATCAGCGGACGGCAGAGCCAGTTCGTCGATACGTACGAAGCGGACGAGCAGGCGGTTGCCCGCATAGACGGTTCATTGCGGCGCTGGGCACGGCTGCGTATGTTCATCGGTCAGGCGGTTGTTGGCCTGGCCGTGTTGTCTTTGTTATACTGGGCGGCTGGACAGTATGCTGAAGGGGCGATTGCCGGAACGCTGATTGCGGCGTTCGTGCTGGTGGTCTTCCCGGTGGCGGATGCCTTCCTGCCCGTATCCGAGGCTGTGGAGAAAATTCCGCAATACCGGAATTCACTGGAGCGGCTGGAGGGTGTGGAACCCCCGGCGAAGGCTGTGCTCTCTGAGGCGGAAAAAGGCAGGAATGCCGAAGCTGCGGCTCAGGTCGCTACTGCTGCCGAGGCTGCCAAGGCCAGCGGACAGGTTCAGATTGAACTGAGGTCGGCGGGCTACCGCTATGCGGCAGGTGACGACTTCTCTGTTCAGGGGTTGGACCTTACGCTGCCGCAAGGGCGGAAGGTTGCAGTTATCGGCCGCAGCGGAGCGGGTAAATCGACGCTGCTCAAGATGGTGCAGGGCGTGATTGCGCCCACCATCGGCTCCGTGACGATTAACGGGATCGATGCTGCGGCTTACGGTGAGCGGATTCCACAGCTCATCGCGGTGCTGAACCAGAGCCCGCATCTGTTCGACACCACGGTGGCGAACAATATCCGGCTCGGGGACCCGGGGGCTTCGGAGGTAGCGGTCCAGCAGGCGGCAGCCCTGGCGAAGCTGGATACGCTGATCTCTTCGCTGCCGGAGGGCTATGATACTCCGGTACGCGAGGCGGGGCAGCGCTTCTCCGGCGGAGAGCGCCAGCGGATGGCCTTGGCCCGTATTCTGCTGCAGAATACGCCAGTGGTTGTACTGGACGAGCCAACCGTTGGCCTCGACCCGCGCACGGAGCGCGAGCTGCTGGCCACTATGTTCGAGGCGATGGCTGGAAAGACGCTGGTCTGGGTCACGCATCATCTGGTGGGCGCCGAGCAGATGGACGAGGTCATCTTCATGGAGAACGGCCAAGTGGAGATGCGCGGCACCCATGCCGAGCTGATGGAGCAGCAGCCGCGTTACCGCAAGCTCTATGAGCTGGACCGGCCGGGGCAGGCGAAGAATGTGGCGGACGGCGAGTAAAGGCTAGGATTAGAATCGAGGCAATGTAAGTACGATCAAAGAAGCTCTTCCTGTCCCGTTGGGGGCGGGGAGAGCTTCTTTGATCGTAGGCCGGATGTATGCGAAAAAGCGACTACAATCGGTGAGCGCAGGGGATTGTGAGCCAAATGTAATCGAAAAAGCGAACACATTGGGTGAGTATGCTGGTGTGTGGCCGGATGTAATCGAAAAACCGAATATAATGAGCGAGTGCTGGGATGTGCGGGCCAGATGTATGCGAAAAAGCCAATACGGCTGCTGCTGTATACCATTAGAAAGTTGGTGGATGATGGGAGAAACTAATGAATTAAGGTATACTGAAATGGATGATCCTGTCAGGATCAATCAGAACGGGGTGGAAGCATGTGATAACGGAGGGCTCCTGCGATTATAAATAAGGAGAGATTAATCAATGGAATCAACAACGTGCGAATTAACATGGAATCTGGACCGGATCTATCCTTCGTTCGAGTCGGAGGGATTTCAGCAGGACCGCAGGCAGGTGGAGAGCCTTGCCGGGGAGCTGAATACATGGTCGGCCTCGCAGCCCGTTAACGGGCAGGACGCTGCAGACCTGATGGAAGAGTTCCTTAAACAATATAATGCGTATCAACAGCTATATTTGCGTCTGTTCAGCTATGCGGAGCTGCGGTTCAGTGCGGACAGCCAGTGTGAGGAAGCTGTGAATCTGATGGACGAGCTGGAAGAGGTGACTAGCGGGGCGGGTGAAGCCTTGGTCCGCTTCAGCAAGTGGTTGGCGGGGGTAAGCGCGGATGAACTGGAGCGGAGTTTCCGTTCTAGCGCTTATCTGGAGCAGCATAGCTTCTATCTGCGCGGATTACAGGGGAAATCGCAGCATATGCTTAGTGCAGAAGGCGAAGCGGTGATTGCCAGGATGCAGAACACCGGCTCCAAAGCGTGGGAGCGGCTGTACATGCAGACGCTGTCTACACTGCGGACTGATCTAGATCTGGCCGGGGTGACCCGTAGTGTGACGCTGGCGGAGCTGCGGAATCTGGTCTACGACCCCGATCCTGCGGTACGGAGGGCGGCGGCTGAAGCAGAGCATGAGGCTTGCCGCAGCGTGGCGGAGCAGAGTGCTGCCTGTATTAATGCCGTCAGTGGTGAGGCGGCGACCGTCTATGAGCTAAGAGGATATGCCTCCCCGCTGCATAAGGTGCTGGAAGCAGCACGGATGGATCAGGAGACGCTGGAGGTGATGCTTCAGGCCATCCGGGAGAGCCTGCCGGTCTTCCGGCAGTATTACGCCGGGAAGGCTGGGCGGCTGGGGCATTCGGGGGGACAGCTGCCGTTCTGGGATGTTTTTGCGCCCATTGGCACGGAGACTTCAGTCCGCATAACCTATGCTGAGGCTCAGGCGATGATTATCGCGGGGTTCAGCAGGTTCAGCCCCGAGCTGGGCGGGTTCGCCCGCAAGGCGTTCGGGCAGCGCTGGATCGATGCTGAGCCGCGCAGCGGAAAGGGGAATTTCGGGATGTGTGTCGATATCGTTCCGATAGGGGAGAGCCGAATCATAACAAGCTTCCACGGCCAATATATAGATGTGAGTGTACTGGCTCACGAGATTGGGCATGCGTATCATACCAGCCGCCTCGCGGGACATACGATGGTCAACATGGATTATCCGGTGCCGATTGCGGAGACGGCATCGATTTTTTGTGAGAGTCTGATTCATGTTGAACTCTTGAACTCGTTGCCTGCGGAGGAAGCGGATGCGATCCTGGAACGGAGTCTCTCGGATGCAGGGTATTATATTGTCGATTTCTATGCCAGGTACTGCTTCGAGAGCGCGCTCTATGCCCGCCGGTTATCCGGTCCCCTTTCATTGGAGGAGCTGAACGCATTGATGCTGGAATCGATGGCTGCGGCTTACGGGGATAGTGTGCTGCCCGGGTCCATTCATCCTTACCAGTGGATTAGCAAGGCGGGGTATTATATGGCAGGCAATGAGTTCCTGAACTTCCCGTATTCCTTCGGGCTACTGTTCTCCAAGGGGCTGTATGCCCAGTACCAAAAGCAGGGGCAGGTGTTCGTGAGCCGCTATGAACAGTTCCTGTCAGCAACCAGTACCCGGAGCATCGCAGACGCTGCGATGCTGATGGATATTGATGTACATTCTCTGGAATTCTGGCAGGAGGCGCTCGGATTCATTGCCGGGGATGTCCGGAAGTTTACAGGGCGGGAATAAGGGCGCGTTTTGCGCTGCGGGAGGTTCCTTTTTGCAGGGAAGTGTGGTAGAACAGTAGTATAAGTCTACGCCGCAGCGGCACAGAAAGGGATGCTTGATTGAATGTATGTAGTCTGTAAGGAACACGTAGAGCTGGCCATCGACAAATTTGTGGACGAGTACGAGGATGCACCGGATGTAGTCGATCTGAAGGAGACGGAGTTCTCGGACTGGGACCCGCCGGCGAAATGTGCGGAATGTGAACGAAATGCGGAATATCTGGTCGTCTGAGGACGGCCGGAATAAGAAACACCCTGTGGCTGTGAAGGCTGCAGGGTGTTTTGGCGTGCGGGTGTATGCGCGAATGGTACAGTTGCGGATTTAGCATTACCTAAAATGTATCTAGCAGTCCGCGGCTTTCGCCATCTCGGACAGCGGGCTGCGCTGACTGCCCCGCAGGTAGATGAAGGCGGAGCCAATCGCCACGATTGCCGCAACTGACAAGCCCCAGTAGATGTTGGAGTAAGCGGCCTGAAGCGGCAGGCTGCGCTGCCATTCCAGGGCGCTGGCGGCCATCGCTACGCTGAAGGCACCGCTGAAGAACTGCAGCAGCTGGAAGAGCCCCATCCCGGAGCCGATCTGCGAAGCAGGCAGGATACGCGAGATTTCATTCGACACACTGCTCGACAGTACAGTGAAGGACAGGCTCATAATCATGTAGACGAGCATGACGGCGATCCAGGATTGTCCGGCGAATAAGGCGAACAATACGGTGGCGGCCAGAACGAGCAGCGGTGCCAAGCGCAGAATTCCGGTGTTACCGTAGCGGTCAATCATCCGTCCGACCAGGCGGGAGACGAAGATGGCCAGCAGTGAGCCCGGGAAGATGACCAGACCGGCATGGCTGGCGCTGAAGCCGAAGCGGTGAGTCAGAATCTGCGGCAGCAGGAACAGGGTAGCGAAGCTGCACAGGTAAGAGGCAACCCCGATCAGTGCCAGTACCAGATATGGCCGGTTGCTGAATAGCGCGGGCAGTACGAATGGATCAGGGGTTGAGCGGATACGCCCTACGAATAAGGCAATGGCGGCGATGCCAGTGATCAGCGCGATCCACAGTCCGCTGGTCAGGAACAGCAGCAGACCGGTAGTACCCACGCCGAGGAAAATTCCGCCCAGGATATCGAATGAGCCGCTAGCCGGAACTTCCTTAGGAAGCAGAATCAGGAACAACGGCACCAGCAGCAGAATGGCGGCAGTGACTGCGAATAGCCAGGTCCAGCCGAGGTACTCAACAATGGAGCCGCCAGCTACCGGACCCAGACCCAGTCCCAGGGAGACGGCCGACATGATCGTCGCCATGGCTTTGCCGCGCCGGGCCTGCGGAATGTAGCGGGTGAACAGGACAAGGGACAGTGACATCACGGCGCCTGCACCTGACGCTTGCAGAATACGCACAATCAGCAGGAAAATGAAGCTGGTGCTGAAGAATCCGGCCACAGCAGCAAGCCCTAAGGTGAGCAGCCCGATAATCAGCAATCGGCGGATCGGCAGGAAGTCCGAGAGCCGGCTGTATGTGATTGAGGCAATAGAGAACATGATGGAATACCCGGTTACAATCCAGGAGGCGGACGCTGCGGTGATGCCGAAGGTCTCGGTTACATCAGGCAGGGCCAGATTGAACATCGCTGTGTTCATAATAACGAGGACGACAGCAACGCTGAATAGCAGAGTTAGCAGTCCTTCCCGTGGTAGAGCCGCTTGCGGAGCAGCCATTGAATGCTCTTGATCGCCCTCAGAAGCAGGTGATGAGGTCATGAGAAAGCCACTCCTTCATTATGTTATTGTATTATTCGATTACTTACGAACTATTGAAATATAGCATGGGCTAATGTAAAATGCAATTAGGAAATCATCGTGAAAAGAAGTACTATTATATACTCTGAAGGAGTTTTATTCATGAAGCAGCTCCATCATCCCGACCGTAAGGACATTCAGCTCGCCTCAGTGTTGTACGCGCTTAGCGATCCGATCCGTCTATATGTAGTGTCGGAGATCTGTAACCACGGCCCGCAGTCCTGCAACAGCTTCAAGGTACCGATTGCCAAGTCTACGCTGACCCACCATGCCCGGACGCTTCGCGAAGCGGGTGTCATTCATACCCGGGTGCAGGGTACCCAGCGTATTCTGTCCCTGCGGACGGAAGATCTGGACGAGCGGTTCCCAGGGCTGCTGGATTCCGTATTGCAGGCTTACGTCAGTCCTGGTCCAGATGAGGGGTTCGGGGAGCCGGAAGAGGAAGGGCAAGAGCAGGGATAATCAATCATATACCGTATGAAATCATCGCCACTCCAGGTTCTGGGGTGGTTTTTTGATCTGGTTAGTGCATACAACCGTTACCATTGACAGAATTGTGTAGGTTGCAGTAATATTTTAAATTGTAATGATAATCATTCTCGATTGGAAAAGAGGAAGTCAACGCTATGTTCGCATCTAAAGGTAAGAGGCTGCTGCAGGGCCTGCTCGTATTATTGGTTATATCCATGGTCGCTGCAGGCTGTTCATCGAATAATACAGACAAACCATCGGCTGCCGGCGACGCGCAAGCCACGAAGACCCTTACAATGGCGTGGCCCCGGGATATCGGACCAATGAATCCGCATTTATATAATCCGTCCCAGCTGTTAGCCCAGTCTATGATCTATGAGCCGCTTGTCAGTTATCAAGACGGGAAGATTGTCCCGGCTCTGGCCGAGTCCTGGACGCTATCGCAGGATGGCAAGGTATACACGTTCAAGATCCGCAGCAACGTCAAGTTCTCGGATGGAACGGCTTTTACCGCACAGCTGGTGAAGAAGAATATGGATGCGGTCTTACATAATAAGAAGCTGCACACATGGCTGGGCATGATCCCGCTGATTGAGAAGACAGAAGCGGTCGATGACACTACGTTCCGGCTCACGCTGACGGAATCCTATTATCCGGCACTGTACGATCTTGCGGTGGTGCGGCCGGTACGCTTCCTTGGCGAAGCGGGCTTCCCCGAGGATGGCGATACGTCCAAGGGTATTCGCAGCCCGATTGGAACCGGACCTTGGGTGCTAAGCGAGTATAAGAAGGATGAGTCGGCAACCTTTACACCGAATCCTTACTACTGGGGTGAGAAGCCGAAGGTGGACAAGGTGGTGGTGAAGGTGATCCCGGATGCGGAGACGCGCGTGCTGTCTTTTGAAAAAGGAGATCTGGATCTGATCTACGGCGAAGGTCTCATCAGCTATGACGCCTACAAGGGGCTTGAGAGCACCGGAAAGTACGTCACTAAGCTGTCTGAGCCGATCGCCACCCGCAATCTGGTGCTGAATACCATGAACGCGAAGCTGGCTGATCTTAAGGTCCGTCAGGCACTTAGCATGGGCTTCAATAAGGAAGCGATGGTCGAAGGGGTGACGCTGGGACTGGAGGAGAAGGCAGACAATATCCTGCCGCCGAATCTGCCTTATGCCAATATCAAGGTGAGCCCGGTGAAATATGATGTGGAGCAGGCGAATGCGCTGCTGGATGAAGCGGGCTGGAAGCTGCCTTCAGGTGGGGGCGTGCGGGAGAAGGATGGACAGAAGCTGGAGCTGGAGCTGATGTATGACAAGGCGGATCAGACGATGAAGGGGATGGCGGAGACCCTGCAAGCTGAATGGGCGGGGATCGGTGTGAATCTGAGAATCACCGGCGTCGAGCTGACCGTCTACATCCAGCGCAGAAAGGCCAATGAGTTCGATATGAATTTCTACTCGACCTTTGGTGCGCCGTATGACCCGCATTCCTTCATGACAGCCGTGCTTCAGCCGGGCTATGGGGTCTCGGATACCCTGGCGGCTCTGCCAATGAAGGCGGAGATTGATAAGAAAGTCAAAGCAGGTATGGCAACAATAGACGATAAGGCCCGTACCGAGCTGTTCGGCTCTGTGCTCACTACGCTGCAGGAACAGTCCTCGATTCTTCCGATCTCTTACATCAAGCAGATGGCGGTGTACCGGGACAATGTGGCTGAATTCAAGTTCCCGTCCAACCGGGATGAATATCCGCTTCATGGCACCAAGAAGAAGTAGTAGTCACGCAGGAGGGTTCTAAGTGGGCGTATATATCGGAAAAAGAGTGCTGGCGATCATCCCCATCCTTCTGTTCTCCTCATTGCTGATGTTCGTGATGATCCGGGTGGGGCCGGTAGACCCGGCTGAGGCCTATCTGGCAGCGGCCCATATCCAGCCGGATGATGAAGTGTTGGCCGCCAAGAGGCATGAATTCGGGCTGGACCAGCCGCTGCTGGCGCAATATGTTCAATCGGTAGGCCGGCTGCTCCGGCTGGATTTCGGCCATTCCTACCTGTCCAATATGCCCGCCTGGGGAGAGGTTGCCCAGAAGCTGCCCGCAACGCTTCAGCTTGCGTCCGCCAGTATCGTGCTGGCGCTGGTGGTTAGCATCCCGCTTGGGGTGTTAGCAGCGATTTACAAAAACCGGCTGGTGGATCATGTGATCCGGGTATTCGCCTATATCGGCGCCTGTGTCCCGGTCTTCTGGATCGGCTATCTGCTGATGTTCTTCATCTCGGTCAAGCTGGAATGGCTGCCTGTGGAAGGCAGAGGGTCCGTGCAGCACCTGATTCTTCCGTCAATTACCCTGGCGCTCTGGCTGATTGCCATCTACGCGCGCCTGTTGCGGACGACCGTTCTGGAGGAACTGAAGGAGGCTTATGTCCGATATGCCCGGGCCAGAGGGATTAAGGAACGTGTGATTCTGTATAAATACGTGCTGAGAATTGCCATAGCGCCGCTTATTACAGGACTGGGTATCAATCTGGGGAAGCTGCTGACAGGAGCAATTATCGTAGAGCAGGTATTCTCCTGGCCGGGCTTCGGCCGGTACTTCATTGAAGCGGTCATTAACCGTGACATTCCGGTGATTCAATGCTATGTCATGCTCTCGGTCTGTGTGATTGCCGGGAGCAATCTGATCGCCGATCTGCTCCAGCTGTTCCTGGACCCGCGAATTGCGCGTAAAGGGAGGGCCAGCCAAGGATGAATAACTTAAGCAGCCGTTTCAAAGGCAGGAGAGTCATCATGATCTGCGGCAGCCTGCTGATCCTGTTTGGTCTTGCTGGCCTGTTGGCCCCGTGGATCTCACCGCATGATCCGATCCGGGTGAATCTGGCAGCGAAGCTCAGTCCGCCTTCATGGGAATATCTTCTAGGGACAGATCAGCTGGGCCGGGATAATCTATCCAGGCTACTGTATGGAACACGGATCTCACTGGGCTTTGCTTCACTTATTTTTGCCGCTTCCTTAGGGGTTGGACTGCTCGCAGGAGTGGTTTCGGGGTACATCGGCGGGTGGCTGGATGCTGTGCTGATGCGGTTGTGCGATGGCATTATGTCTTTTCCCAGTATGATTCTGGTCTTCGGTCTGATCGGGATTCTGGGGCCGGGCCTGTCTCAATTGGTTATTGCGCTGATGCTGGTGCAGTGGGTGTACTTCGCCCGGATGTTCCGGAATATGATTGTCAGCCTCAAGGAGCGGAATTTCATTACGGCAGCGCGGATCAGCGGCTCCTCCCCCTGGCAGATCATGAGCAGACACCTTATTCCCAACATCCTGCCGTCGATTGTGGTGATAGGGACGCTTGAGATGGGCTGGGCGATTATGGATATCTCCGCGATGTCCTTCCTGGGCCTGGGCGTCCAGGCACCTACACCGGAATGGGGGGCAATGCTGAACGAAGGGAAATCCTTCATCCGCAATCATCCCGAGCTGATGCTCTATCCGGGCCTGATGATTATTATGGTTGTAGCTTCGTTTAATCTGCTGGGCGAGGCGCTGTCTGAACGGTACGGGATCAAACGAGGCTCCTGAAAGAAGGAATGAGCGAATCATGGAACAAGCGGAAGTTGTGCTGCAGGTGAAGGGTCTGAAGGTATCTGTGAAGACAGCGGCAGGAGTTCTGCCCCTCATAGAGGATGTTAACCTGGAGCTGAAGCCGGGGCGTGTGCTGGGTCTTGTGGGAGGCAGCGGCAGCGGAAAAACCGTTACGTCGCTGGCGCTCCTCCAGATGCTGGACCGGCAGACGAGTGTAATCGAAGGCAGTATCCGGCTGCATACCCTTGAGCTGAACGGACTCCCGGAGAAGGACATGCGCAGGCTTCGCGGCAGTAGTCTTGCGCTGATTATGCAGAATCCGATGACGGCCTTCTCTCCGGTGTATACCATTGGTGCGCAATTCGTGGAGTCGATTCGTACACATATGAAGCTGGGGAAAAAAGAAGCCAGAGCCTGCATGGTCCGTTCCCTGGCCGATGTGAATCTGCCCGATCCCGCAGCGCTGCTGCACAAGTATCCGTATGAGCTGAGCGGCGGGATGCTCCAGCGGGTGATGCTGGCGCTCACCCTGTGCCTGAAGCCCTCCGTGATCATTGCCGATGAACCTACTACGGCTCTGGATGTGTCCAATCAGCTTCAGGTGCTGCGGCAGCTGGACCGAATTCGGCAGGAGCATGGAACTGCTATTCTGCTGATCTCCCATGACCTCGGCGTCATTGCGGAGCTGGCTGATGAAGTTGCGGTCATGCAGCACGGGCGGATTGTTGAGACCGCTGATGTATTCGAGTTGTTCGACCATCCCCGGCATGAATATACCCGGGAGCTGCTTGCAGCAAGGCCGCTGCTTCAGCTTGGTCCGCAGTTAGGGGGCCAGTTATGACCGGAATAGCGGCAGAATACATGCTTGAGGTCAGGGAGGTTACCCATACCTATGCTGCATCCCGCCGGTGGAGGCGTTCAGAGGAGCAGGAACCTGTGCTGTCCGGCGTGTCTCTTCATATAGAAGAGGGAACCTGCCTGGGGCTGCTGGGATCAAGCGGAGCCGGTAAAAGCACCCTGGGCCGGGTTATTCTTGGCCTGGAGCCGCCCCGCGCGGGCCAGGTGCTGATTCAGGGACAGGATCTGTATAAGCTGAGCCCGCAGGCGCGCAGGACCATACGCCGCGATCTGCAGGTGGTCTTTCAGGATTGTTATTCAGCCGTGAATCCCCGGATGACAGCCGAGCAGATTATTGGCGAGCCGCTGTCCAACTACGAATCCTTGAGTGTTCAGGAGCAGAAGCGTACGGTAGGCGAGCTACTGGAGTGTGTCGGACTAAGCACGGCAGACATGCAGAAGCAGCCCTACCAGTTCAGCGGAGGACAGCTGCAGCGGATTAATATTGCCAGAGCGATTGCGCTCAAGCCTAAGCTCATCGTGTTGGATGAGGCGGTTAGTAGTCTGGATATGATTAACCAGACTACTATTCTGCGGCTGCTTGGTGAGCTCAGGGCTGCGTTCGGCCTCTCATATCTGTTCATCACCCATGATATTAAGGCCGCCTGTATGATCTCAGACGCACTGGCTGTCATGGATCAGGGCAAGATCGTGGAATATAACGACAGCAAGGAGCAGTTCCTGCAGTCCTCTCATCCTGCGGTTCGCAGCTTGCTCGACTCCATGCTTGCGGAGCATCCGCGCAGCCGGCACAGGGATCTGCCCGGGAACGCTGTACAATAATGGTAAACATCCGGTGAGCAATCGAGGAGACTACAGTCTCGCTTTTTGCTCACCTTTTTGATGTGGATCAAGCTTCTTATAGGACTCATTTGCTTCCGCCAGTACCTCCGCTCCGCCCGCCGCCAGGAACTCCTCCACGAACTCCCCGAATTCCTCAAGCGGACGCTCCCCGGTGATGAAGGCAATATACGCCTGGTCTCTTAGCTTAATAAGTCCAGGGCCGTTCCTGATCAGAGAGGGAGTAGCCACCTCCAGGGCATTATAAATGCCGTCGTGATCCAGCCCCAGGGTTGCCGCCCACTGCTCGCTCCGGCCGGCAGGAAGGATGGGCAGAGTCATACCGATCCCCGCGCCGATTGTATTCTGGTAGCTGAACATATGGTTATACGGCGGCAGCAGGATGATATCCTTCTTGTCCGTTCCGGCCCAGTCCCAGTGTGTCCCCTGAATACCATACTGTAGAGCTGCTGCCTCATCGGGGTCAGGATTTGCGCTGATGTAGTCCAGCAGCTGGAGGATCTTCTCCAGCTTGCCCGGCTCCCGGGTGGCATCCGCGCCAATAGCGGTGAAGCTCATCATCATATCATAGGCTTTGGAGCCGCGCCTGCCGTCCGGGCCGCTAACCGGCCGCCCGAAAGCGATCTTGGCCTGCGGATGCTTGGCGGTTAACTCCTTGACGTTAAACATGGCTTCTACCGGAACCAGCCTGGCTGCCTTCTGGTCATCCAATCTCCAGTCCGTATAAGCTCCTGCCTGTGTCCAGTGATAATAATTGCCCATGGAGGTCATGCCGATCCGCCCGTTAATGAAGGCGTGCGACAAATGCTTGTAGCCTCCGCTATTCTCCCCGGTGATGAACTCGGGATCAATGACCCCGTCCTTGTACCATTTGCGGAGATAACGCAGCGCTTCCTGCATATCCGGCTCCAGAGCGCCAATGACCAGCCCCTGATCCTTCCGGCTGAAGTAGAGCTGATCCGTGAAGACCATCTGCCCGAATGCGCCGAAGACAACATTCATGCCCTCCTGCGACAAGCCGTAGGTGTCCCGGATCCCGTTGCCGTCCGGGTCTTCGTTCGTAGCCGCATAGATGAATTTCTCGAAATCGGCCAAGGTGTCCGGCACCTTAAGGCCGACCTTGTCCAGCCAATCCTGCCGGTATACCACAGGGACCCGATAGATATTGGTAGGATTAATGACCGGAATGCCATAATAGGAACCGTTAATGCGGCCATATTGCTGATAGGCCGGTGCATTCTCGCGGATGGCCTTAAGAATATTGGGAGCGTAGGTGTTCAGTAATTCCTCAGGAATTGGAGCGAGCACGCCCTGTTGCTGGTACTTCAGCAGATCCTGGGTCTGCCGGACCCGGAACAGGTCGGGAATGCTGCCTTGCACCAGCTTCAGGTCGAGCAGGGATTCGTATTTGTTGTTCGGCAGATTCCAGAAGTCCAGATCTACGTTGAACTTCTGCTCCAGCTCCCGCACCATTACGGCATCCTCCGCAACCGGCAGATTCTGATGCATGGTCCAGGAGATTTTGAGCTTCGGGGCAGAGGCAGCAGGAACAGCAGAATTAGCAGAATTAGCAGAATCAGAAGCGGAAACGGATGGATCCGGCAGCTCTTGTCCAGGCGCAGACGGAAGGGAAGCTGAATGCCCGCTGCAGCCGCAGATCAGCCCCAGAAGGGGTAAGAGCACTAATCTTTTATACATATCCATATGGCACCCTCCCTATCCCATGCTAATCTCCGCCTGCGGCGGCAGTGTATTCACGGTCCGCAGATAATTCCCCGGTGTACAGCCGTAGATCTCCTTGAAGCGCTTGATGAAGTATGGAGTCGTTCCATAACCGACCGTGCCGGCAATTTGTTCAATCGACATATTGTTGTTCTCAATCAGCCGCCGGGCCTCTTCCATCCGTATGCCGGTAATATAGTCGGTGTAGGTGATCCCCAGCTCTTCCTTGAACAGCTTGCTTAGATACTTTGGACTGATGAAGACCTTGGCAGATACGGCATCCAGCGATAGATCCTCGGACAGATGCTCCCCGATATAGGCCTTGGCCGCTTCAATGGTCGAGAGTGCGCGGTCACTGTTCCGCTTCTGCGTCTCCATGATGAAGGTGCCGATGGAGGCGGCGAACCACTCCTGCAAATGCCGGATATCCGGCAGGGCAATATATTCGTTATACAGATCTAGTGGCCCGTGGGCGGAAGGGGTGTAGCGGATGCTTTTCAGATAATCCGAGTACATAAATACGGTATTCGCCAGAACGAAGTGGCAATAATCCGCCGGGTAGCTGCCTTCCCGCATGACGGCTATCAGCTGCTCCAGCGCGGCCAGTGTCTCATCCAACTGACGGGTCTGCAGCTTATCCTTGAATCTCATCAGCACAGGCTGCGGGATTTCATCAAGACTCTGCTCCTTCTTCAGCAGCTCCCGGTCCTTCAAGACCCTGCTCTCCGGCAGAAAATAAGCATACTTCATCAAGGTCTGCGCTTCAGCGTAGCTCGTGTGGAGAAGGCTGACGGCATCCACCCAGCAGCCCTGCGAGAGCTGAATATTCAGCTGGAAATGCTGCTCCGCTGCTGCTGTAATCCGGTCCGAGAGCTGTTCGAGCAGCGTCCCGGAGGCTTCGCGCGCGCTGATAATGACAACCGTCTGCTTGTCCGGCAGCTCCTCGGCCAGAATGCGGATTCCGTGAAGCCGGATTGCCTCAAGCGTCCCGGTCATCCCGCTCATGGCTGCCTGCAAGCCGCTTAGACTCATGTGGGCGTAGGCTCCACGGGTGTTGAGGAGCAGGCAGCAGTAATGACGGTGCTCCGGAGAGAGTCCCAGGAATTGCGGATCTACGGTTACGCTGCCTGGGGCAGGGCTGTCCTGAAGGAGATTCAGGATCATGTTCTGCCGGATATGCGGACTGCTGGCCTCAAGCGTCCCCTCCAGTGTGGTCACTTTGTTGTTCAGACGGTTGAAGGCGGAATCAATAATTCCGAATTCGTTAAGGGCTTGTCCCCGCACTCCTGGCACCTCAGGCCCCGGGCCGTAGAGGTCCTTAATAGTGCGAAGCAGCCGCTTAAGCGGACTGTAGTTCAATTTGGCCAGAATGCCGGACAGACAGATTCCTACCAATATAGCAAGCAGACACAAGGAGAGAATGACCCTCTGGACAACGAGCCATTTCTCATAGAACAGGTTCGCCGGAGCCGCACTGAAGAGCTTCCACCCGGTGGTCGGCAGGTCCTGATAGGAGATCACGTAGGTGCTGCCTCCGATCTCCTGGCTCATGTTCCCGGATGTCTCAGGAGAGGCTAGCGCATTCGAGATACTGGCAGCATAGGTATCGGCCTGGGCCGCAGCATCCGGATTCGAGCCGGCCACAATCCCGCCGGAGGGCGTAGCAATGAAGCTGCTCTGATAGCGGGCAGGCATCATATTCTGCAGAATGGCGCGCAGCGCGCTCTCCTTCAGATCAATGGCAATTAGCAGCTCACTGGCTGCTCCGGGGGACTGGAACGGATAGCTGTGCACATAGGTGATCAGCTGGCTGCCGCTGCCGCCGGGGATGCTGGAGACGATATCGTCCGGCACGAACCGGGCCTCTGTCCAGAGGCTGTTACGGGAATTAAGGTTCATGCCGTTCACCCAATCCATCCAATAGGCGGCACCCGCCTGCTGGTCCGCACGGAATTTCAGCCCATACAGCGAGGACAGCAGGAGATGCTGCCTGGGAGCATACAGATGTACGGCTTGGATCAGGTCCGAATGATTGGATACCTGCATGTTCAGCGACTCCTGGAGACTGCTTACCTTGCTGAGATTCGCTGGAAGTGAAGCATCTGGCAGCATACGGAGCGCCGACCGCTGGTTCAGAGAGACTTCCAGATAGATCTGCTGGACCCGCTGAAGCACGGAGGCTTCAAGGGTACGGGCGGTATTGTCAAGGATGAGCCGGTTGCGTCCCTGAAGCTCTTCCTTATAATGGTTCGAGAAATACAGATAGAAGGCAGAGCAGAGCAAGAGGACAATGACTAGCACAACAGAGATGTATGAAGCGGCAAGGGCAGCAAAGGCAGAGTTCCATTTTCGCAAGTTGTATTCTCCTCCCAGGCGGATTATACACTAGCCCCTCACAAATCTGTTCGGGATTCATGTTAAATCAATGTAAAATAGCCGGAAAAAAGCTGAATTGTTCCCAAAATCATAGAATTGCGAAATTGTGTTATTGAGCGCAGTGGAGGCAGGTGCTATATTGAGTCCGATTCAGGCAATCAAAATAACAAGATAGGGGCTGACACATTGAACTTGAAGTCGAAAAGAAAGCTGTTGTCTGTTACGGCAGGTCTGGTACTCCTCACGAATTCTATCGCGGTACATCCTGCAGAGGCGGCCACGGGTAATTCATTAACCGAGCTGCCAGCTGCTCCGGCATGGGGACATTTCGTAGATACTTATAAGAATAACACACCTGTGAATATGGCGGTGTATTCCAACCCCTCGATCGGTGTTCTCTCCGGCTTCCTGGATCTCTGGACACCGGGCGCCACCTGGGATACCGGAACGAAGCTGAACAACGAAGTGCTGGATTACAACATTCAATATGTAGCGGATCTGTCTAAGACCCGTACTCCGGCAGAGGAGGAGGCAGCGTATTACGATGACCGGCGGAACCAGACCTATGGAGCGGCTGACGGCCTTGGTCCGTTGTCTGAGGTGTACCGATCCAAGTCGGGAACCTTCACGACCATTAACAGCATCCCTGCTGATGCCACCTCTGTAAAATATAATGACGGAAATGACAGCAACAAGGCTGGCGATTCCGGTTCTGAATTGGGCAAAATGGTAGACTTGATTGGAAAAGTCCGCGGCGACTATGCTTCAACGAGTCAGGCTAAGAAATTCTACAGCTACATGCGTCCATTCCGCTGGAAGGATACCTCTGTCATCGTGCCGACGCTGGTGCCGGCGAGAAGCAGTACGCCTGCCACAGACGGCGGTTTCCCGAGCGGCCATACCAACGCTTCCTATCTGGCAGCCCTGGCTCTGGCGTATTCCGTACCTGAGCGCTTCCAGGAGCTGATGACCCGGGCCTCGGAGATGGGCAACAACCGTGTCGTTGCCGGGATGCACTCACCGCTGGATGTTATGGGCGGACGAGTAACGGCGATGGCCTTCGCAGCGGGAGCACTGACCGACCCGGATAATGCGGCGCTGAAGCAGGCAGCTTACACTCAGGCCCATGAAGTGCTGCTTACACAGACGGGTACCGCAGAAGACCGGTTCACAGATTATGCGAAGAATAAGGCCCAGTATACCCAGCGGCTGACCTATGGCTTTCCGCAGATTCACTCCACGACTGAGCCTGCTGTTGCTCCTAAGGGAGCAGAGGTGTTGCTGGAGACCCGTCTGCCTTACCTGAGTGCGGATCAGCGTAGAGCAGTTCTCGTAACAACAGCACTTCCATCCGGCTATCCACTACTGGATGATCCTGAAGGCTGGGGACGATTGAACCTATTCGCCGCTGCCGACGGGTACGGTGCATTCGCTGAGCATGTAACAGTAGCGATGGACGCTGCGAAGGGCGGCTTCTACGCCGCAGACCGCTGGCGCAATGATATCTCCGGCACAGGCGGGCTGACCAAGGAGGGTACAGGCACGCTGAAGCTGGCCGGCAGCAATACGTATTCCGGCGGTACTGAGGTGAATGCAGGTGTCCTGGAAGGAGACTCGGCAACAGCCTTCGGCAAAGGGAATGTGACGAATACCGGCGGTTCTGTAATTGAGAACGTCTACGGTAAAATAGTGATCGGCGGCAGCTTCACCCAGGCCTCCGAAGGTACGCTTGTACTGGGCCTTACCGGAGCAAAGGATGTCCTTGAGGTTGAGGGGGCCGTGAAGGCTGACGGGAAGCTGAAGGTGAACTTCGCAAACAGCTACGTTCCAGGCAGCAGCCTGATTCCGCTCATTACGCATGGCGTCAGCCAGCGCAGCGGGCAGTTTGCTTCCGTGCAGGTTGAAGGATTGCCAAGCAAATATAACGCCCAGGTAGTATACCTGAGCGATCAGATTGCGCTTAGTATTACAGATACGACAAGCGGCGGGACGGGCGGCGGTAATCCGGGCGGAACGCCAGGGACTCCGGCTGGAAATACCGGAACGGTACCAGGGACCACCGGCACCACGCCAGGGAACGGCAGCACTACTCCTGCTGAACCGGAGAAGCAGCCACAGGGCGGCGTTAATCCGTTCCAATCCGGAGTGGTCAGCAGAGAAGTGGTATACAAGACCGTGACTGAAGCCATTGCAGCCACGAAGAATCAGAGCCTCAGCTTCAAGGACACCACAGGACACTGGGGCAGCGGCACCATTGCTACAGCTGTGAAGCTGCAGATCATCAGCGGCTATGTGGACGGCTCCTTCCGGCCGGATGCACCGGTGACCAGAGCTGAATTCGCAGCTATGATTGCCCGTTCCTTCGGGATAGACACTACATCGGCAGCCTCTAAGTTTGGGGATACAGCCTCCAATTGGGCGGCTGGCTATATCAGTGCCTTGGCCGATAAAGGTATCGTAACCGGCTACTCAGACGGCAGTTTCAAGCCGGGAGCGACCATTACCCGCGCTGAGATGGTTACAATCATCGGCCGTGTGCTTGATCTCGGCGTGCTCCAGACGGGCACTCCGGCAAGCTTCAAAGATGTCGGCAGCAGCTACTGGGCAGCTGACGCCATCCGCCAGGCGGCTTCGGCTAATCTGGTGAAGGGCATCTCTGCCTCAGCATTCGCACCGAAGAATCAGGCTACCCGCGCCGAAGCGGTGGCGGTGATTATCCGTGCGCTGGAGAGCGACAGTTCCGTTAAAGCTCTGATTGCAGGGTTGTAAGCTGCAAGTGAGTGACAGGAGTAAGTAAGTTCTTATGAATAGAATTCTTATGGATAGAAAGCAGGAAGTACAAGCCGCGGGCTTGTGCTTTTTGCTATGTACCGTTACTGTGAGTGTCGTTCCGCGTGCTTTCACCACGGTGTGGGCATATTTGACAAATTAAATCTACAAGTGTAATGTATAGAACAGAGCTTGTATTTACATTTGTAGATTTAACGCCGCCGCGATGGAATGGAGCTGTTATGATGAGTACAACCCCGAAGATTTCGGAAGCTGAATGGGAAATTATGAAGATTATCTGGGAGCATCATCCGCTCACCTCAGAACAAATTACCCGGCTCCTGCCTGAATCTGTGGAATGGAGCGAGCAGACGGTGCGCACCTTCGTCACCCGGCTGCTTAAGAAGAACGCGATAGCGTATGAGAAATCCGGCCGGAGCTATCTGTATTATCCGCTGGTGTCAGAGAATGAGTGTGTCCGGGCCGAGAGCCGCTCCTTCCTGAAGCGCGTATTCGGCGGAGCCACCCAGTTAATGGTGACCAGCTTCCTGGAGGATGTGGAGCTGTCCAAGCAGGAGATTGAACAACTCGAACAGCTGCTGAGGGAGAAGAAGTCGCAGGGCACCAGCGGAAACTCAGGTAAGCAGGAATGAATATGATCTACGGATGGTTTGCCGGGATCGCAGAACAGACACTGGCGGCAAGCATGGTG
>NZ_ASPS01000072.1:0-3767 GCF_000517865.1 Paenibacillus sp. FSL R7-269 | reverse complement strand
TGCGGAGGTTCATCAACGCCCGGGTGCGTTACCTCCTGTGGCTGCTTGTTATCGCCCGGCTGTTATTGCCTGCCGTACCGGACAGCCCTGTCAGCATGCTGCATATTCTCGGCAATAGTAAGCATTTCTTAACAACTATCCTGGATAAGGGGCCGGACACTGGAGCTTCTAAGGGTGAATATCAGGAGCTTCCGCCGGGAGAGGGAGATCCGGTTACATATCCGGTCGATAACACCGCTCTGAATGTACAGGGGCAGACAGACACCCTCCGGGCAGAGGATGGTGCTGTAGCGGATAACCGCAGCTCTGCGGGGGCCGTGGGCTATCCGCTCTGGTTGAAGATAGGCACAGCAATCTGGCTGCTGGGCGTCATGCTTATGCTGCTGAATGGATTGTTGTATATACGGAGGATGCAGCGTGAGCGCAGACGGCTTAGACGGGTGAATGCCCCGGAGATTCTTCAGGTGGTTCTTGCCACCAGACGCCAGTTTGGAATAAAGAGAGCGATACCTATCTATACGGGGGGTTCTGCTAACAACCCATATCTGTCAGGATTAATGCGTCCATGGATCTTTGTCCCGGAGCAAGCTCTACAGGAACTGGATGCTTCCCGGCTGCGGCACATCCTCGCGCATGAGCTTGCCCACTGCAAGCGGAGGGATATGCTGTGGAACCTGTTAGGAAGCCTAGCCGCCACGATACATTGGTTCAATCCTCTGATGTGGCTGGCGATCCGGCGGATGAAGATCGATAGGGAGGTCGCCTGTGACGCCTATGTGTTGGAGGTATTAGGGGAAGAGGAGGCCATCGATTACGGGCTTACTCTGGTAGAGTTCCTGAAGCGCTTCTCACGAGTCCGGGAGAGGAGGGGGCATCTCTATTTCTCCAATCCGCAGCAGCGGCAACAGATCAGGAGAAGAATCAGTATGATTCAATCTTTCCGCAAAGGCTCCTACCGCATCTCCGCAGCAGCTGTAATTCTGGTCGCCCTGCTCAGCATCGTGACGCTAACGGGTGCCTCAAGAGAGCCTAGTGACTCTGCTGCCACAGGAACTAAGGCCAAACCCGCTGGCACACTGACTGAAAGCGTTCCCGGAGAGGAACGTGCAGAACCGGCAATGGAGCAAGGGGAGGCCCTGGTGCCGTTATTGAACATGGATGTAGAGCAGACGGAGTATGTGAGCCGCCATCATCTGCTGAAGCCGATGAATGTGGAGGTTGCCCAAGACGGCTATAAGGTCAACGTCACAGGCTTCATGGCAGACAGGCATCAATTGGTTATTTTTTATACGGCGCGTGTTGACGGCGGAAGATCACTAGTCTCTGATGATCCTCGTTTCGTAGAATGCATCATTACGGATGGTGTGACTGGTAAGGTGATTAATGGACGGACTCAACCGATGACCATTACTGACCGCCCGCAGAATAATGTTGAAAATGTGGCTGCTAGACTTCGGTTCGATACGCCTCTGACGAACCCGCCCTCAAAGATCAAGGTTGAATTCCGGTTGCGCTCACAGGCAGCAAGCGGAAGCAAGATACAGGAGTCGCCGACACTTCAGACCACCTTCGATGTGAGCGCAAGCTACTGGAAGCAAGAGAAATATACGGTCCAATCGAAGGAGACGCTCGATGTAGGCGGACACAAGATTAGAGTGAGATTACAATTAACACCGCTCACAACGATAGCCACTTTTTATTCCGATGAACCGGTTTTTAGTAACACTGAATTCAAAAAAGCTTTCAATGAGAAGTATGGTTCTCCAATGCTGTGGTGGAGCAAGGCAGGAACTGGAGACTATACGCAGCAAACACGCAGTACATCTATTACGTATACAGATTATGAGATGAAGATGCTTGCAGAAACCTATTTCTTGATGAATAAACCGCAATCTCTGCGGCTCGATTTCGTCAAGAAGCCACCGGTACTGAGGGGAACGATAGAGCCTGAGAGTTCATATCAAATGAATTTTGATATTACCGGGCTGAATCAGAGCTGACTCGGATTTAACCACCAACTTAAATTGAAGGAGAGTGTAACTATGATTAGAATGAAGCGGAATGATATGGAGATCTCACATGCGGCGCAGATGCAGCCTATACAGGAGCCAAAGCAGTGGTCAGCGTCAGATAAACGGCGGTCCTCCAGGGCCCGGATATCTACCGCCATCGTTGCAGTCATGACAACCGCAGCACTGGTGCTTAGCCCTTTTGCCGTGACAGGTCAAGCTCTAACCGTCTCGGCAGCAGCGGCGAATCAGGCGGCAGCACTGGCCCCCTTTGAGAAGCTGGAGATTCAGAATAAAGAGCAGATCCAATACGCCATCAAGCATAATCTGGTGCAGCCCCTGAATACAGTCGCCAAAAAAGACGGCTACCAGTTGACGTTGAAGGGCTTAATTGCCGACAAATATGAGCTGATTATTCTTTTTACAGCACAGACTGACAGCAAGCGGGCATTCACGTCTCAGGGGTTGATAGGGCATGATCTGCAATTGACAGACGCCATCACCGGAAAGGTGATCAGCGGCAGGAAGATGAATGATGCGATTGTTCAGGGCGTGAGCCCGGCTAAGCAAAATAACATCATGCACGGAGCGGCTGTCATCCGGCTAACGACCCCGTTAAGCACGGCTCCCAAAAAGGTAGCTGGCGAGTTTGTGCTAACCTCACTATCGGGCAGTGAACTGAAACAGCTAGAGGCGGTACAGGCGCAGATCTCAGCGGAGATCCAAAAGGCTTATACTGCTAACCCTAAGGTCACAGACTTCAAGAACAGTCCAGCGCTGTTGAAGAAATTTGATGCGCTGAATTCCAAGATCAAGAAGAGTCCGCCGCTGAAGGTGGCTTTTGAGATCAACCCTAAGGTCTGGGAGCAGGAGAGCCAGATGCTGTCGCCGGAAGAAACGCTTGATGTAGCAGGGCATAAGATCAAGATTAACCTGGAATTGACGCCATTCACCACAATAATAACGTTATCTTCCGATGAAGGCTTGTTTAAAGACAAAGAATTTCTGAAGACATTCAATCCAGACTATTATCCGGCCCTCATGGTGGATAGCGGAAACGGCAAGTATACATCACATCAAGGAAGAACTGCGAATTCCTATACGGATGATGGGATGAAGATCATGATGGAAAGCTATTTTCAGTTGAATCAACCCAAATCAATTCGTATAGACTTCATGAATGTGATCAAGAAGACAGTTACACAGCAGGTGATTGTTGATTTATCGAACCAATAATGCAGGTTATCCTTTAATCTATACTTGTAGATTGAATGACACCGCCACTGAATGGAGCTGTTATGATGAGTCCTACGCCGAAGATTTCGGAAGCCGAATGGGAGATTATGAAGATTATCTGGGTGCATCATCCGCTCACCGCTGAACAGGTTACCCGGCTTCTGCCGGTATCTGTGGAATGGAGCGAGCAGACGGTGCGCACCTTCGTGGCCCGGTTGCATAAGAAGAAGGCGATCGGGTATGAGAAATCCGGCCGGAGCTATCTCTACTATCCGCTGGTGTCCGAGCATGAGTGCGTCCGGGCCGAGAGCCGCTCCTTCCTGCAACGTGTATTTGGTGGAGCCACCCAGTTAATGGTGACCAGCTTCCTGGAGGATGTGGAGCTGTCCAAGCAGGAGATTGAACAACTCGAACAGCTGCTGAGGGAGAAGAAGTCGCAGGGCACCAGCGGAAACTCAGGTAAGCAGGAATGAATATGCTCTACGGATGGTTTGCCGGGATCGCAGAACAGACACTTGCAGC
>NZ_ASPS01000071.1:0-11252 GCF_000517865.1 Paenibacillus sp. FSL R7-269 | reverse complement strand
TGCGGAGGTTCATCAACGCCCGGGTGCGTTACCTCCTGTGGCTGCTTGTTATCGCCCGGCTGTTATTGCCTGCCGTACCGGACAGCCCGCTCAGCATGTTCCATATTCTTGGCTCTGGCGGACAATTCCTGACATCCGTGATGGACAAGGCGCCAGACCCTGGAGGCTCAGCGGGTGAAGCTCAGGAGCATTCACCGGGGGAGGGAGCTAAGACTGCATATCCGGCCAATAACACCGCACTGGATGTACAGGGGCAGACAGGCACCATGCAGGTGGAGAATGAATCGGCAGCCGTTAACCGCAGCTCTGCGGGGGCCGCAGGTTACCCGCTCTGGATGAAGATAGGCACCGCGATCTGGTTACTTGGCGCTGTGTTTATGCTGCTGAGTGGACTCCAGTACATATGGCGTATGCAGCGTGAGCGCCGGCAGCTTAGACAGGTGAATGCCCCGGAGATTCTTCAGGTGGTTCTTGCCACCAGACGCCAGTTTGGAATAAGGAGAGCGATACCTATCTATACTGGAGGTTCCGCTAACAACCCATATCTGTCAGGACTAACGCGTCCATGGATTTTTGTTCCGGAGCAAGCTCTGCGGGAACTGGATGCTTCCCGGCTGCGGCACATCCTCGCGCATGAGCTGGCCCACTACAAGCGTAGGGATATGCTGTGGAACCTGCTAGGGAGCCTAGCCGCAACGATACACTGGTTCAATCCTCTAGTGTGGCTGGCTATCCGGCGCATGAAGATTGATCGGGAGGTTGCCTGTGACACTTATGTGCTGGAGGTGTTAGGGGAAGAGGAGGCTATCAACTACGGGCTTACTCTGGTAGAGTTCCTGAAGCGCTTCTCACGAGTCCGGGAGAGGAGGGGGCATCTCTATTTCTCTAACCCGCAGCAGCGGCAACAGATTAAGAGAAGAATCAGTATGATTCAATCTTTCCGCAAAGGCTCCTACCGCATCTCCGCAGCAGCTGTAATTCTGGTCGCCCTGCTCAGCATCGTGACGCTAACGGGTGCCTCAAGGGAGCCTAGTGACTCTGCTGCCACAGGTGCTAAGGCCAATCGCGCTGGCACAATGACTAAAAGCGTTCCCGGAGAGGAACGTGCAGAACCGGCAATGGAGCAAGGGGAGGCTCTGGTACCGTTTCGGAACATGAATGTACAACAGACGGAATATGTGAACCGGCATCATCTGCTGAAGCCGATGAATGTGGAGATTGCTGAAGGCGGCTATCAGGTCAATGTGACGGGCTTCATGGCAGACAGGCATCAATTGGTTATTTTTTATACGGCGCGTGTTAACGGCGGAAGATCACTAGTCTCTGATGATCCTCGTTTCGTAGAATGCATCATTACGGATGGTGTGACGGGCAAGGTGATCAATGGCCGAAGCCGCCCCATGATCATTACCAGCAGTCCGCAGAAGGGTGTTACCCTTGCGCTGGCCAGGCTTCAATTTGATACGCCATTAACGGAGTTGCCCCCTAAGATCAAGGCAGAATTCCGGCTGCGTTCACATGCGGGTGATGAGCCTGATGTGCAGGTATCTCCGGCGCTCCAGACCACTTTTGACGTGGAAGCCCAGGATTGGAGGCAAGAGATGCAGACGCTCACACCGCAGGATACGCTTGAGGCGGGCGGACACAAGGTTAGAGTGAAGCTGCAATTGACACCGCTCACAACGATAGCCACCTTTTATTCAGATGAGCCTATCTTTAAGAATCAAGAGTTCTTACGGGCCTTCCATGAGAAGTACGGTTCTCCCTCACAGTGGTGGAGCAGGAGCGGGGCGGGAGATTATACGAAGCAGTCAGGGAATGTATCCATTGCGTATACAGATTATGAGATGAAGATGGTTACGGAAAGCTATTTCTCATTGGATGAGCCGCAAGCGCTGCGGCTGGATTTCACGAAGATGCCGGCAGGCAGTTCAGGTCTGGAGAAGCGCGAGCCGGTCTATGAGCTGACTTTTGACCTGACAGGACAGAATTAGAGTGAATGCAGCAGAACAACCACTTAAGATTAAGGAGAGTGTAACTATGATTAGAATGAAGCGGAATGAAATGATGCAACAATGTGCACAGACGCAATGCCCGGCAGCAGATCAGCGGCGGTCCTCCAGACCCAAGCTGTCGGCTACAGTCGTCGCAGTCATGACAACAGCAGCGCTGGTGCTGAGTCCTTTTGCCGTGACTGGTCAAGCGTTGGCCGCTCCGGCGGCAGCCGCGAAGCCGCAGGCAGCGCTGGCCCCTTTTGTGAACCCGAAGTTTCAGAATTATAAGCAGGTCGAATATGCCATCAAGCATAATTTGGTCCAGCCCTTGAATACAGTTGTCACAAAAGATGGCTACAAGTTGACGATGAATGGCTTTATCGCTGACAAATATGAGCTGATTATTCTTTTTACCGCCCAGGCCGACAGCAACCGTGCATTCACGTCTCAAGGATCGATAGCGCATGAACTGCAATTGACGGATGTCATTACGGGGAAGGTCATCAGCGGCAAGAAAATGAATGATGCTGGGGTTTATGGCGTAAGCCCGGCTAAGCAAAACAATATCATGTACGGCACGGCTGTCATCCGTCTAACGACTCCATTAACCACGGCTCCCCAAAAAGTAGCTGCGGAGTTTCAGCTAACCTCGTTAACCACTAGTGAGCTGAAACAGGTAGAGGCATTGGAGGCGCAGATGATGGCAGAGGCTAAAAAAGCCTATCAGGCTAATCCCGAGGACAAAGCGTCCAAAACGAGTCCTGAGCTGCTGAAGAAGTATAACGCGCTGAAGGCCAAAGTGAAGAAGAGTCCGCCGCTGAAGGCAGTCTTCGTGATCGATCCTAAGGTCTGGGAGCAGGAATCTCTAACCCTGACGCCGGAAGAGACCGTGGATATGGCTGGACATCCGATTAAAGTGAACATGGAACTGACACCATTCACAACAATCACGACTCTAACCTCAGATGAGGCTGTGTTTACGGATAAAGCTTTTAAGGAGAAATTCAACAATAATTACTACCCATCACTATTGATTATGAGCGGAAACGGTGAGTACAAACCGCAAGAGGGTAGTACTTATTATACGTATTCAGATCATAAACTGACCATCATATCGGAAAGCTACTTCCTGCTCGACAAACCGCAATCGCTTCGCCTGGACTTCACTAATATGAAAGACCGTAAGATTACACAGCAGTTGATTATTGATTTGTCTAAGCAATAATTGCAGGTATTGCAGGCTATTCGTAGTGTCTTAGGGCCACCCGTGAAGGGTGGCTCTTCTTTTGGCGTTACAGGGTGTGCGGGGAATGTCGCCTAGGCAGGGCATGTTATGGACAGGGATGTGATAAAATACAGGGACATAACCAGATCAGACCGATGGAGGAACTATGTTAATACAACTGATAAGCGTAGGCAAATTGAAGGAAAAGTATCTGACGCTCGGCATCGCGGAATATGCCAAACGGCTCACGCCCTACCTCAAGTTCCAGATGATAGAGGTGGCGGATGAGAAGGCCCCTGATAACCTCAGCGATGCAGAGGTTATTCAGGTGAAGGTACGCGAGGGTGAGCGTATCCTCGCGCAGATTAAGAGCGAGGCGCATGTCATTGCGCTCGCGATTGACGGCAAGCTCTGGAGCTCCGAGGAGCTTGCCGCCGAGATTGACCGGCTCGGCACCTACGGGACGAGCCATGTCGTCTTCGTCATCGGAGGCAGCCACGGGCTCTCCGATGAGGTGATGCGCCGCGCCCAGCAGCGCATGAGCTTCGGCCGCATGACGCTGCCCCATCAGCTCATGCGGCTGGTGCTGGTGGAGCAGGTTTACCGGGCGGTGAAGATAAATCGCGGTGAACCGTACCATAAGTAGGGGCAAGTTTTTGGGGAAAAGATAGTTGAAGCCACAATTGGCTAGAAAATCTGTTTAGCTCCAGGAATAAGGTGCAGCAAAGCAGATATCAGGAAAAGAGGATGATGCTGAGAGTGGACGGAGGCCAGTAATGTTGTGAAAGGCGATCATCTAGAACACAATGACAGCTCAGCCATTTACTTAAGGCCCCAACTGTGTGGAATCAAGAGCTCCAGTTAGGGTTAGGCCGATTGGCAGAATCGGAATGGCATAGGTAGCAGCCCTCCCTCCCACAATATCTGAGTTCGGGTAGGATGCGACTATGCCGATGTATTACAAGGATTTAGGACCATGCTTTCGACCACATTTCCCGGTGGCAGGCCGTTTCAAAACCAATTTTGGGATAAAAGTCGGGAGCGCCTCCGAAACAATAAGTAGCTCCTAATGCTTCCGTGCGCTTCATTAGCTCGGTTACGGCTACAGTTGCCAGCCCTAAACCGCGATATCGCGGATCTGTAGCAAGGGGTTCAAGATATGCAAAATCGTTCACACCATCCACCCACATTCCGGCAAAACAGGCGTACTCTCCATTGGGGGCTTTAATAATTGCGGTAAGGTCCTTTCTGAAATGAGGACCACTCTGCATGAGCAGCCTGGAATCAAGGTCATCGTCCGGTTCGTCTCCATGATCAAATCCCCGCCAGATGACATCGTTAATTTTACGTAGGTCATTTTCGTTTTCTAAAGTGATGAGTGTAAATCCCTCGGGTAAGGTGCGCTTGGAAAAACCTGAACTGAAATTGTAAACTCGGATCGGCTCACTGTATGTCTTGTGATATCCTTTTTGGACTAGTGATTTGATTAGTGGTTCTTCATAATCGTATACCCTAACATCGAGGCTGTATTGATCAGCTGATCTCTTGGATAGTTCTGTCTCTGCATATTCAAGCATTTCTTGTTTTAAAAAGTCGTATCCTTTTTTGGTTGAAAAGTAGCATTCGCCAATGTTCATTTCATAGCAAGCTACACCTACAATTTCATCATTCTCCTCCCATATGCCAAACCGGTGTGTTAGAGAATGGTTGAAATAGGGATGCGTATGCGCATATTCCCAAAAAGGTTGTGGGACATTACCTCCCAACTGATACTTCTTGAAGTTTAATCGCATGAACTGAGAGACTCTTTCGAAATCAGAAAGTAATCTATACCTTCTTAACGTGGTCTTCATGTTTTACCTCCGGGGTATAATAATAGATCATTTGTGCTGGAAGGATGAGCCTGAACAATTCTTTAGGATTGGAATAGGAAATAGTAATGTTCACTTTATAGGTCCCCTTTTACGTTTATACAAAATATGGTATCGAAAAAATCATTATAAATCTATGCAAAGAACATATTAAATAAAACTTGCCCCTTCAGCTATTGCGGTGAACCGTATCATAAGTACCCTACAGATGTTACGCCGAACTGTATCATACATGAGGGCAAGTTTTTTGCTGACTTTTTCGTGCAGAAATTGCAAGGTATTCATTTTTTATTTCCGATAAAATTACCTTGAAGGGAGGGAATACGATGGATTGGTTGGACAGGATGAATAGTGCCATGGAATATATCGAAACAAATCTAGTGGACACTATTTCATTAGATGAAATAGCACAGAGAGCCTGCTGCTTCACCTATCTTTTTTAAAGAATGTTTCCATTTATTACTGGCTTATCTTTATCGGAGTACATTCGACATCGACGGTTGACATTGGCGGCATTCGAACTGCAGACAATAAATTTATCGCTTCCTTTCCTTACTTGCTTTTGCGAATACGCTTATTGCGTTTTTTCATCTGTAAAATCTGCCGAAGAGGCAATACGGGAACTCGGTCAGCGGTAAATGAAATGTAATTATTGTCTGCTAATTGAGGAAGGAGGATAAATTCATGTTTACCTATATAGGAAATGGGGCGTATTGTTATTCCAATTCCACTTCCATGCTTCTTGACACTGTGGGGGAAAGAATACCTGCGGAATCTATTGAAGTCTTGTCTGGCGTTGGACTTGGAGCGCTCTGGTTTAAAGAGGACAACATGGTATTCTTTTCGAACGGCGTTCCACATATCGGAGTAAGCAAGGCACTGGACATACTGGGATTCACCATTACCGAATATTCAAGCATAGATAGTTCAAATATTGAAGGAATACTTACAACTGCAATCAAACAACATCCAGTATTGCTAGGACCGTTGGATATGGGTTATTTAAGATATATGCCTAATCATAGTTATCTACATGGTTGCGATCATTATGTGCTGGCTTTTGGGGTAGAGAATGGAGTGGTTAGACTCCATGACCCTGCAGGATATCCTTATGCAATGCTTCCAATGGAAGACTTGATAAAAGCAAGTAAAACAAGTCATCTTCAATACCGATTGTATCCACATGATATGACCTATCATTACTGGTGTGCCCCCAAACGAGTTAAGCACCCGAATCATCAGGAAATATGCGTTGAGGCTATCCGGTATTTCAGACAAGTTTATAACGATATAGAAGGACAATGCTCGGAACGTAACTGGTTAATAGGAAGTGATGCCATAGCAGAGTTAAAGAGATATATTCTGGGTGGCGATATTAACCCTAGTTTGCTGGGTCATTTGACACATTTTGCGTTTCAGGTAGCGGCAAGACGTGCATTGAACTTTAGCGAATTCTTCCGAAGTGAGAATGGTGGTTTAGCCGAAATTAAGCTGTTACAGTCAGAAGTGTATGGCAGGTGCCACTCGCTGGCGGTAAACGGTGATTGGCGTATGATAGGTGAAGCTTTAAGTCATTTAGCAGAGCTGGAAATTAAGTTTCAAGAAGCTATATTTATGTAATGTTCGGCGGTACTAAAATATCAGAGCCATCTTAGACATTCAGGGCTTGGCTGCGGACGATAATATGAGGGAGCTCGAAGAGACGCGGCATTTAACCAGGAGCTGTATTTGTTTACGGAACCGTGAGCCGGACGGCGTCACGTACAGGCCAGCGAAAGAAATCCACTACACTCCCAAGTTGGGGAGCTTGTTAAACATGTCCCAAGCGAAATAGTCCTCAATCTGATCGAGGAGTGCCGCCGAAAGTGTTCTGGCGCTGCGCAGCATGTTAACGCTCTGCTGTGTTTTGATGATCCTCAAACTTAGAAGCCTCCTAAAAATGAAAATGAACCCATTAGAAGGGGTCAGGGTAATTGATTCAGAATATGGTATCGATTTTTTTCAAAATATTTAGCAGTGCCCGTTTCTTTTTCGCGGTAGCTTTCGTTATATATTGCGAAGAACGATTTGAAGGAGGATTACTTTATGGCAGTCAACGTTAAAACTATGCGGTTGTCTAATTATTGGTTCGTGATCTGGAAGCTTCCGTGAGGTGGTACAAGGAGATGCTTGGCATTCCATTCACGTTTGAATATGCCCCAGGCGACCAAGAGGCTTGGCTAAACGTCGGGGGTGTCGGTTTGGGACTTATTGGCTGCCCGGAGGTACCGAAGTTGGACTTCACGAACAGCCGGGGTCAGCTACAGCCGATTATCTCACTTCAGGTGGATAACATTCATGAAGCGTACGACCCGGATAGACATATGGGCAACTCGTGGGGCGGTTGGCCAAAGGAAGAAGGTTAGTGCTTGCAAGGCAGGATAAGAAGGGGTGTTCTTGTCATCTGAAGATGACAGAGGCCCCCCCTTTGAACGGTTGCGAAGCATTTTCTCAAAGGTATCTTAAAAGGGGCTTTAAATTTGCCGTTACAGACAGCGCGGTGACCATATCATAAGTGACGGCGAAAAGTTGGGTTGAAATTTCAATACTAATTCCATGAGAAGCGCCTAAGACCCAACTCATGTGGCATCAGTCACATATGCCAATACGAGCCCCTAATCAAGAATAGTTCTCCACCATTTGATCTAAAAATTTACGAAAGTCTTCTACATAGGTTAAGGGCTCCGCAACTTTTAGATGAGTACCGAAGCTTGCTAAAAGTTGAAATCCTATATGATTTTGAGGGACATACAGGGTTGCTAATAGAAGTCCGGAACCATGGTCCTCAATGCTTTTTCGACCGTACCTTTCGATGATTTGATCTTTTATGTTAGGTGATATCCATGCCTTAATCGTGACGAATTGCGGTAGATAACTTGATTCATGTCCTTGCTCCGGCCAATCGTCTCTGGGCTGAAAAGCGCGTTCATTCATCGTAATATGATCGATCCTAGATAGCTTGAATGTTCGAGATCCCTGTCGATGCAAACAGAAGCCTTTTAAGTACCAACTCGATTCGCTGAAATGCAGCTCATACGGCTCGACCATTCTATTCGTTACAGCCCCGTCTTTATCTGTATAATCAAAGTAAACAAGCCTATTCTTTGAAATGGATTCTTGACAGGTCTTTAAGGTTTCAAGTATTTCGGACCGACCTTGCCAATCATAAAACGACAGTCGAATGGAACGATTCAGAGACAAGGGGCTAACCATTGCCTCTATTTTTTTTATCGTTCTTTCAACGTCTTCAGTAAGGAGAAGTTGTTCCAATCCGCCCAGCGCGGTTAATATATTTTGTAAATCGGAGCTGCTTAATAGGCGTTTATCCACCTTGTATTCATCCATTAGGCCAAAGCCGCCTTTGACCCCGATGACAGAGTAGATCGGAATGTTGCATAAGCTTAATGTTTCCATATCGCGCAGGATCGTTCTTTTGGAAACATGAAATAGCTGCGAGAATTCCCTTGTAGAAACAACCTTTTTTTTCAGCAATATCATGATAATCGAAATGAGTCTCTCCACTTTGTCCATAATGGCCCTCTTTTTTGTACATGATTTTAGAATGATGACAATAAGATGTCATCCTTTATCCATTATACTACATGTATCACAAGAAGGAGGTAATTACATTACATGTTTAATCCAACCGATTTTCCCAAGTCAACCCTTATTTCAGTCAACGGTGTGGAACTCGAAGTTTTTGAAGCAGGCCGGCAAAATGCCGGAAAACCCATTGTCCTCTGTCACGGCTGGCCAGAGCATGCCTTTTCTTGGCGCCATCAGGTGCCCGCCCTTGTCGCAGCGGGCTACCATGTCATAGTACCCAACCAGCGGGGTTACGGCAACTCATCTCGTCCGACCGAAGTAACAGACTATGACATTGAACACTTGTCGGGTGATCTTATTGCGCTTCTCGATCACTATGGATACGAGGACGCTACCTTTGTCGGTCATGACTGGGGTGCATTCGTCGTTTGGGGACTGACCTTGTTGCATCCAAACCGCGTCAATAAAGTGATAAATCTGAGCTTGCCTTACCAAGAGCGCGGAGAAAAACCCTGGATCGAGTTCATGGAAGAAATACTTGGCGGCGATTTCTATTTCGTCCACTTCAATCGACAGCCAGGCGTCGCGGACGCCGTATTCGAAGACAATACATACAGGTTCCTTCGCAACCTGTATCGGAAGAACGAGCCTCTCAGAGCACCTGAACCAGGTATGGCGTTGATCAATCTCGCCAGAGCAGAAACACCGCTCGGTGAGCCCGTATTGAGCGAAAGCGAGCTGGCCGTTTACGTCTCCGCTTTTGAAACATCAGGGTTCACGGGCAGCATAAATTGGTACAGGAACCTTGACCGCAACTGGCGCTTATTGGCGGAGGCGAACCCCATCATCCAGCAGCCGACCCTCATGATCTACGGCGACCGGGATGTGGTTGCGAAGTCTGAAAACCTGACGAAGTTCGTGCCCAATGTGGAAGTGGTCAATCTGGACTGCGGTCATTGGATCCAGGAAGAAAAGCCGGAAGAAACAAACCAAGCGATTCTGAGATGGCTGAAACAGCAGGATGCCATCTAGCTGAGACTGCAAATTTGCAATTCCTTTTTTTATGCTACTAACGTGCGTTCTTATTTTGCATAGGGTATTCCACTATCGAGGAACGTTAGTTTAATTAAGCGAGATCTAAGAAAGGGCCACCCCACTAAGGATGGCCCTAAAACTTGCCGCTTCAGCTAGCGCGGTGAACCGTATCATAAATAACGGCAAGTTTTTACACACTGCATTTGCTGTTTTCTATTAAATAAAGAAACCCCGCTGTCACTAAGGCGAGTTCCCTGATTTCTAGGCCTGGATTATAGTGATTTCCTTTTCTATTTAAGAGTAGGCGTACAACCCGTATCGTTAAAATCCGGATCCTGTATAATTTCATGATAGTGATCTAATTTATATTCGATGATCTTCTGAACCTCCATTAATCTAGAGATTTCATTTTGGATCTTTTGCTTATGAATTTCTAGCATAGACATCTTTTCAGGAATGGCATCGGTACCGCGGCTTGAAAGCTCCCGATATCGCTTCATTTCTTCTATCGTCATACCCGTGGCCTTCAGTCTAGTTAAAAATAGGATACTTTGCACCTGTTCACTACTATAGACTCGATGCCCATTTTGTTTTCGATCCGCATAAGGCAGCAAGCCGATTTTCTCATAGTAGAAAAAACACCGCTTCGTTTGGTAAAGTAAGATTGTCGAGATTCACTAGAAGTATGATAGAAGTCGAACCGGATGGAAAAGACATAAAAGAAATTGTGTTTTGGTTACGCGGTGAACCGTAATATAAGTATGGCGAAATAAATCTGTGGCAGGCGCTGTCCCCAGGTACCGTCATCCCAATCAAACCTAAAGATCAAATTTATAAAGAAATAGCGGCGTAGGGATCACCTCCCTTACGCCGCTATTATTCTAGGTTAATTCATTGTATTCCAACAAATCGTTAACGACAGCTTGGAGCTGATTGCTGTTAGTTAAAGAAAACGGCGGGTTATATTCATATCTGTGATCATGGGCATACCCAATCCCTTCCAATACTTGGTCTAAATTGTTAGTGGTTACTCCCGTTATCCCTGCAACGGCAAATGTTGTTGCGTCAGGCTTAGGGGCATATCCAGGATCCCAAAAGTAATTACTGATCTCTGTCAACGCTAGTCCAGCACGAACTTCATTAACTATCGCTTGAATATCAGTTACGGTCCATGGAGATTTCGCGTCCGTGCTCAATGCATAATCAATATAGATTAAGTTCGATTGAGTGACACCTGTTACTCCAGCAATGTCAAATATGGATTCGTCAGGCGTATCGACATTTGGCTCTGGCTGGCCATAGTAAGCATTAATCGCTTCCAACGCAGCTTGTGGAGTCATTGGTGTTGGCGTCGGTAATGGTGTTGGTAATAGTGTTGGTAATGGTGTTGGTAATAGTGTTGGTAATGGTGTTGGTAATGGTGTTGGTAATAGTGTTGGTAATGGTGATGGTAATGGTGTTGGTGTTGGTGTTGGTGTTGGTGTTGGTGTTGGTGTTGGTGTTGGTGTTGGTGTTGGTGTTGGTGTTGGTGTTGGTGTTGGT
>NZ_ASPS01000070.1:0-7503 GCF_000517865.1 Paenibacillus sp. FSL R7-269 | reverse complement strand
GCTCCTTTTCCAATATTCTGATTAAAACACAAAAGACCCACAAGATGGTCACTTTTTTCAAAGTGTCTTTCTTGTGGGTCACAGTTCAGCCTTGACGGCAGGCGGTTTTCTTTGGCTTTTTGGGGCCCCTGTAAATTACCTGAATCATCATCGAAGCTAAAACTCCACTTTGTGGGGTTATTTGGCGTGCAGGGGTCTATGAAGAACATGCGTCTAATCAATTGTGAAAAGAAACACAATAGAGACCAATGCCTATCAAAGGGGATGCATGTGGAAATGCAAGCGATGGAGAATGTACTGGAGTGCAGGAATGTAACGAAACGCTATGGGAAGAAGACCGCGCTAGACCAACTCAGTCTGACGATTCCCACAGGTAGAATCGTAGGGCTGCTCGGGCCTAACGGGGCGGGAAAGACGACGCTGATGAAGCTGATAGTCACTCTGCTACGGGATTATAAAGGCAGCCTTACGGTCAGCGGCATACGCCCCGGCCTGGAAACCAAAAAAATGGTGTCTTATCTGCCGGACCGTGAATTCCTGTATCCATGGATGTCGATTGAAGAGAGCATTGCTTTTTTTGATCACTCGTTTGCCGACTTTCAGCGGGAGAAGGCGTATAGCATGATTGCAGAGCTGGGACTGAATCTGCAGGATAAAGTGAAGTCTCTGTCCAAAGGGATGCAGGAGCGGGTGAGTATCTCGCTGGTGTTCGCGCGCAAGGCCCGGCTGTTCGTCCTGGACGAGCCGCTGGCGGCGGTGGACCCTTCCACACGGGATAAGATTATAAGGATTATTCTGGATAACTTCGACCCGGACAGCTCGATTCTGATTAGTACGCATCTGATCCACGATGTCGAGAGCCTGTTCACGGATGTGGTGTTCGTGAATGACGGCAAGGTGCTGCTGCAGGGGAGCGTGGAGGAGCTGCGGCGGGAACATGGTGTGCCGATTGAGGAGTTATTCAAACGTCTGATTTAATCTGTTAAAGATAAGAAAAGGGGAGAACATCATGGTTCAATGGCATCAATTCAAGCTGGAATGCCGGAAGCATTTCGCTGTATTTGCTATCTTCACCGCCTTGAGCGGTCTGGCTAATTTGTATTTTCTGTTTGACCGGGGACAGGATATGGCCTTCGTCTTTCTGCTGGTAAATATGGTGATAGGCATTCTGCTGCCGGTCTATATCTACATGGACTATTACAAGGAGTTCTTCACGGGGACGATGCCGGTTAACCATCTGCTGCCGCTGCGAACCTCTGCGCTCTTCGGTGTGAAGTCTGCTGTCTTCATGCTGGGTCTTACCGCAGTCTGGTCTACCACTTTGCTGGATGTCTTCTTGAATCCCGAAGGACTGTATCAGCTGCGGATCGCACACTCCACAAGTCCCGCGCTGGGCATCTCCTACTTCATACTCTCCAAGCTGTGCAGCCTTCCGGCAGGCCTGGCGCTGATTGGTCTGGCCCTGGCAGCTGCCAAAAGATTCCGTAAGCCTGCGCTGAGCCACCTCTGCATTGCTGCCCTCATCGTCCTTGTTACCGGCATCCAGTTCGCTCTGGTGATCCGGGGGAGCCAGCATTTCAGTATCGGTTCCTCAGCCGTGGACAGCTTCAAGCAATATGCGAATCTGCTCACGGTTAGCCCGGCGGGGCGGGAGCAGCCGTCCAACATTAACGAGACCATTAACTGGCTGTCGGTCGGCATGAACCTGCTGGTAGCGCTGCTGGCCGGAGCTGCAGGCAGTGCGCTCTTGAACGGGCGCAAATATGAGCTTCACGGAAAATGAGCGGATTTTCATTTGAATTTTACCGGATGCTATGTTAGGCTGGAGTCAATTAAATCTTCCATAAACACATCGTTTACTGGATTGTTACTGGCCGTGCCAGGCAAAACCTAAACTGATGGTGACTGATTTGAACCCGTTCGCCGGGCTCGATGATCTTGCCAGAGGTTTAGGTTTTTCTGTTATATAGGCCATGCAGGAACATCATAATGAAAAGGGGTATGGACTATGGCTACAGTACTTAACGGATTTCCTGAGCATTTCTTATGGGGCGGCGCAACCGCTGCCAATCAGCTGGAGGGTGCTTTTGATCAGGGAGGAAAAGGGCTGTCTACGGCAGATATGATCGCTTTCGTGCCTAAGGATAAGCGCAAAGGGGATCATTCCATGGAGATCTCCTCGGAGCGGATCGCCCGGATTCTTGCCGGAGAGACGGAAGACTGGTTCCCGAAACGCGAAGGCGTTGACTTCTATCACCGTTACAAGGAGGACATTGCTCTATTCGCTGAAATGGGCTTCAAGGTGTTCCGGCTGTCCATTAACTGGGCGCGGATCTTCCCGAACGGCGATGACGCTGAGCCTAACGAGCAGGGTCTGCAATTCTACGACGATGTATTCGATGAACTGCTGAAATACGGCATTGAGCCGCTGGTGACCCTCTCGCACTATGAGACACCGCTCGGTCTTACCCAGAAATATAACGGCTGGGCCAGCCGTGAAGTCATCGGATTCTATGTGAAGTATGCTGAGACTGTATTTACCCGTTACCGGAATAAAGTGAAGTACTGGCTGACCTTCAACGAGATCAATGTCATGCTGTTCAGCCCGTATACCGGCGGCGGAATTCTTACAGACCGCGTGGAGAACAAGCTGCAAGCGGTCTTTCAAGGTCTGCACCATCAGTTTGTAGCAAGCGCTCTGGTTACCAAGCTGGGACATGAGATTATTCCGGGCTCGCAGATCGGCTGTATGCTGGCCCGTATGGAGAGCTACGCGCATACCTGCAATCCGGCGGATGTGCGTAAGAGACAGCAGGAAGACCAGCTGAATCTGTTCTTCACGGATGTGCATGCGCGAGGCAAGTACCCGCGTTATATGAACCGTTATTTTGCCGAGAATCAGATTGAGATTGTCCGTGAGCCGGGGGATGATGAGCTGCTTGCTGCGAATACAGTAGATTTCATCTCGTTCAGTTATTATATGACGCTCACCGTGTCTGCAGGTCCAGAGGGTGAGGCCACGGAAGGGAATCTGCTGGGCGGTATCAAGAACCCGTATCTGAAGGCCTCCGACTGGGGCTGGCAGATTGACCCTGTAGGGCTGCGCATTACCCTGAACAACCTGTACGACCGTTACCAGAAACCGTTGTTCATTGTGGAGAACGGGCTGGGCGCCTATGACAAGGTGGAGGAAGACGGATCGATCCATGACCACTACCGGATTGATTATTTGCGGGAACACATCAAGGAGATGAAGGAAGCGGTAAAGGATGGCGTGGAGCTGCTGGGCTATACGGCCTGGGGCCCGATTGACCTGGTGAGCATGTCGACTTCGGAGATGTCCAAGCGCTACGGCTTCATCTATGTAGACCTGGATGACACGGGAAGCGGCACGCTGAACCGCAGCAAGAAGGATTCGTTTGAGTGGTACAAGCAGGTCATTTCCTCGAACGGTGAAATATTGTAGTTGAAATGGGGCAAGCTTAAGAAGCACAGGCCTTAATAAACCGTTTTCATAAAAGTGTTGTCATATTTACAATGATATGCTAAGATGCTGCTACAGGTAGAATAACTGGATTGTTACTGTTCATTCAGGCAAAACCAGAAACGGGCACTCTTTTGATGCCGTTTTGGTTTTGCCTTTTTTCACACAATAATGTTGTATCCCCGCGTGGTGGGGGGATTTTATTACTCTGACGGTGTAAGGTGATGGAATGAAAATTGCTAAGGTGCTCAACAACAATGTGGTCACCGTACTCGATGCCAGCGGGAAGGAACGGGTCGTCATGGGCCGCGGAATCGCCTTCAAAAAGCAGCCCGGGGATGACGTTGAGGATGCCCAGGTTGAGAAAGTATTCGCCCTGGAGAATAAAGAAGGTTCACAGAAGCTGATGTCGCTTCTCTCGGAGATCCCGCTGGAATATGTGGAATGCACCGATGAAGTGATCCGTTATGCCGAGACGGTGCTCGGGGAGAAGCTGCATGACAGCATCTATATCTCACTGACGGACCATATCCATTTCGCCATCGACCGTCACCGTCAGGGGCTTCAAATCAAGAATGCGCTGCTGTGGGAAATCAAGCGGATGTACCGCAAGGAGTTCTCCATTGGACTCAAGGCGCTGCAAATTATCGAGGAACGGCTGGGTGTTCTCCTGCCGGAGGACGAGTGCGCTTTCATCGCGATGCATCTGGTGAATGCGCAGATGAACGGTGAGATGCGGGAGACGGTAAGCATCACGAATATCGTGAAGGACATCTTGAATATTGTCCGGCGGAGCTTCCTCATTGAGCTGGATGAAGAATCCCTCGGGTATTACCGCTTCCTGACCCATCTGAAGTTCTTTGCGCAACGGGTGGTCCAAGGCACTCCGATGGAAGAGCGGGACCAGGATCATGCACTGCATGATCTGGTCATGAAGCAGTACCCTGCTGCCCATGCGGTTGCGGTGAAGATAGCGGACTATACCCGCAAGATATACAAAAGGGTCTTGTCCAAGGAAGAAATATTGTATCTGACCATTCATATTGAACGGATTATCCGCAATGAGGAAATAACAGAATAATGTGGTGCAGGATTGCTACTCGGTACAGAGGCAAAACCTAAACCCGGACAGTGCTGGAGGCAGAAGACTGCCTTTCCCCGCTGATCGGCGTTTAGGTTTTTTTTTTGCGGAAAACATACTATAGCTAAGGAGCAACATCTTATGAATACAAAAGAGCTGTCCAAAGAAATATTGAAGCTTGTCGGCGGAGAAGAGAATATCGATCAGGTTACCCATTGTATGACCCGTCTGCGCTTCAACCTGAATGACAACAACCGTGCGGACAAAGCGGCCCTGCAGAAGACGGACGGGGTTATGGGCGTGATGATTAACGGCGGGCAATTCCAGGTCATTATCGGCAATGATGTGCCGGTGGTCTACAATGACCTGATTGGCAATATGTCCGTTTCTCCTGAGAAGAAGGCTTCCGGTGACAAGGTGGAGAAAAAGAAGCAGAATCCGCTGAGCAAGCTGTTCGACTTCATCTCGGGGATCTTCACACCGATCCTGCCGGCCATTACCGGTGCGGGGATGATCAAGGGGATTGTCGCCCTGCTGGTAGCGGCGGGTTGGATGGGGACGGAGAACTCCACGTATATCATACTCTCGGCGATCGGGGACGGCGCCTTCTACTTCCTGCCGATTGTTCTGGCCATCAGCGCTGCCCGTAAGCTGGGAAGCAATATGTACATCGCTGCTGCGATCGGGGCGGCCATTCTGCATCCGACCGTCACCACGCTGCTGGGGTCAGGGGAGCCTGTTACCTTCGCTTCACTGCCGGTGGTAGCTGCAACCTACGCTTCGTCTGTCATTCCGATTGTGATTGCAGTATGGCTGGCCTCCTATGTGGAAAAAGCCGTTGATAAAGTAACCCATGCTTCGCTGAAGCTGATTGTCGTTCCGACGGTTACCCTGCTGGTCATTGTACCGCTTACCCTGATTGCCGTAGGCCCGCTGGGTGTTATTATCGGGGATGGCCTGACTGGAGGCATCAGCTGGCTGTTCGAGAATACGGGACTGTTCGCAGGCCTGCTGCTGGGCGGAACCATGTCCCTGTTGATCATTACCGGGATGCACTATGCCCTGATTCCAATTATGATCGCATCTATTGCGCAGCTTGGTTATGACTATATGATTCCGATTATGATGGTAGCAAACTTCGCCCAGGCGGGCAGTGCGCTTGGTGTCTCTCTAAGAACGAAGAACAGCAAGCTGAAGTCCCTCTCCCTGTCTACAAGTATTACGGCCTTCATGGGAATTACAGAACCGGCCATGTACGGAGTGAATATGCGGCTTAAGAAACCGTTCATCGCTGCCCTGATCGGCGGAGCTGCCGGTGGTGCGTTCCTCAGCTTGTTCAAGGTAAAAGCCTATGTCATCGGCGGACTCGCCGGACTCTCCGGCATTCCAATGGTTCTCGGTGCGACCTTTGTCTATTCGGTCATCGGCTTCGCCATCGGGGCGGTAGTTGCTGCGGTTGTCACTTATATTATCGGCTTCGAGGATGAGCAGGAAGCTGCTGCTGCGCCTGCGGTGACTCCTGCTGAGTCTGTAAATGTATCTGCTGCTAACACTACTGTAAACGGCGCTGCTGCTGAGCCTAAGATGGTGAATCAAGAGGTATTTAGTCCGATTGCCGGAGCGGTGAAGCCGCTGAGCGAAGTGAGCGATCCGGCCTTCTCGGAAGAGATTATGGGTAAGGGATATGCGATTCAGCCGTCCGAAGGCCGCGTAGTCTCGCCGGTTCAGGGAACGGTGTTCTCGCTCTCGAAGAGCGGACATGCGATTGGTCTGGTCAGCGACAGCGGAGCAGAGATGCTGATCCATATCGGCATCGACACAGTGAAGCTGAAGGGCTTGCATTTCTCGCCGAAGGTAACTGCCGGAACCCGGGTGGCTGTCGGCGATCTGTTGATGGAATTCGATCTGGTGGAGATCGAGAAGGCTGGCTACAGCACCATTACGCCAGTTATTATTACGAACATCCAGCAGTATCAGTCCATCCAGTCTGCTGGCGTTACCCCGGTTAAGGAGAAGGAGCTGCTGTATACGGTGCTTGCTTAGGATGAGCTAGGGGCCAGGTGCGAATAAGCGAATGGCTGGGGCTTGGAGTCAATGAGTGAAGAGCTGGAGTATAAGCAAGTAGGATGTTCTAGAGTATAGGTCTGGTAAGTAGATCGAGAAGGTACTAAGGAGTTGTCGCCCGCAGCAGGTCTGCGTGGGGACAACTCCTTTTTTTGGCCGAATGTGTGCGGAAAACAGAATATATTGTGTTGGCGCCTGTCCAGGTAACCTTGTTCTGTGGAGATAGGTGGAAAAAGAGCATCTAATTTGACTGCATTCCTGAGAGTTGGGACTATAGTTGGAATAATTACATCTATTTAGCTGAATTATGCTAGTTGAGACAAAATGGTGGGAAGTAAGTGTCGTTTATCCAACTAATCTTTTGCGCCGGGAAAAACTCAACAAATTAAGTGTTAATTTTCCAACTATTGGCAGGGTAGTGGAGCGTGAACGCCTCATGATTGCGTGCATGCCTATGTAAAGGCGGGTACGGCTTACTGGCTCCGGCTGGTGGAGCAGTGAGCGGACAGATGGGTAGCCCGGCGATCCGCGTCCGGCTGGTGAGCAGCGAGCGGACAGATAAGCAGCCGTGGCGGCCCGTGTCCAGCAGATGGAGCTGCGGACGGTCAAGCCCGGGCGCGGGCCTACAGCTTGCCCGCGCTGATCTCCGCGACCCTTGCATACTCGATCAGCGCCGCTTGTCCGGCGGCCGTGAGTGTGTAGCGGCCGCGCTGCACCCGGAAGAACCACGCATAGTAGTTCTTCTGCAGGATCGCAGCGGCGCCGGGCACGCCGCTGCGCTTCCGCAGCGCGGCGGGCGTGACGCCGCGCGCGCCCTCCGCCCGGCTGTGCGCAGCCGCCGGGCCCGCATCCGCAGCGGCATCACCCGCCGCTG
>NZ_ASPS01000069.1:0-779 GCF_000517865.1 Paenibacillus sp. FSL R7-269 | reverse complement strand
CCCGGACTGGGAAAGGGTCAAAGAACTGTTGCCACCTGAAAACAAGGGTGAAGGCAGACCCTCAAAACCCAATCGGGTGATGCTTAATGCCATGCTTTGGAAAGTCAAAACAGGGGCACCTTGGCGTGATCTGCCAGAACGTTTTGGTTCTTGGAAAACCGTGTATTCCCGGTTTCGTTTATGGAGCAATGACGATCTTTTTCAAAAGATATTTGAAGCGCTCGCCAGCGATGCAGACTTGCAGGATGTTTCTCTAGACAGCACCTCTTGTAAAGTTCACCAGCACGCAGCGGGGGCTAAAAAAGGGCTGAAAATGCCGCAACCAACCAAGAAATCGGACTTTCCCGAGGGGGACGCAATACCAAAATCCACGCTGTAGTCGACGCGCTAGGGAATCCGATTCGCCTATTTTTAACGCCTGGAAACATCCATGATTGTACGGCAGCGGTCGAAGTCCTGTCAGGGGTAAGCTTGTCCGGAACCGCTATTTTAGCCGATAAAGCCTACGGAACGGTAGAGATTCGAACGTACATTGAATCCCAAAACGCAACATACTGTATCCCGCCCAAATCCAATGCCGCAAATCCTTGGACATGTGATTTTTACCATTATAAAGAACGCCATGTAGTGGAATGTTTTTTCAACAAACTCAAACAATTCCGCGGAATCGCAACACGCTATGACAAGCTTTCTCGAAACTTTTTAAGCTTTGCCTTTCTCGCTTCCGCGATGATTCTGTTGAAGTAGCTTCAATATGATTAGTTTTCAGACACGCCCTA